>DATBCN010000321.1:0-6523 GCA_036270475.1 Candidatus Angelobacter sp.
CGCCGTCGATTACTTCTGGGGCTTCTGGAAAAAGATTGACACGCGAGTGGAGCGCCGCCGCCGCCGTCCGTTTATTCTGAGCCGGCGCAGAAAAAAAGCGTTGCAGGAAGCCGAAGCCAACAATCCCGCCAAGGCGCATTAAGCTCTCTCTTTCAGCCGATCACAATTTCAGCCGATCACAATATCTGGGAAATTTGCACTGCTGGAGGGGCCTGTCTGCGTTTGAAGAGCCGCCACAGCTCCCGGATGGTCTGAAAAGCATGGACAATCAAAGCAATAGATATCCCTATAACGGCGCAAACAAAACTCCAGAGGAAGACTTGATTCACGATAAATTCCGCTTCCGCATATCGGGCTGCGTCTTTGACGCCTTGCGCCAGCATGACGTAGGGATAGTGGTTGATCGCCGACTGCACGACGCCTAAAGTGGCGGCATTTGCAACCAGCAAGGCGATTGCGCGAAGCCACGTCCACTGCGGACGAAAAAGATTGATGCACTGCTGCACGATCAATATCAGTGTTGGAACCAGAAACGGCAGATGATAGGCGCGCAACGCCGGATTCATGGCAATCATGCCGTCGGCTGGCCCCAGCAGCCAGTGTCCATAGCGCGGCAGGTTCAGCCACCAGATGGCAAAGATAATGCTGAAAACCAGGCCGAAGACCGATTCAACGCGGGATACACGTGATGCGCGTTGCTTGCGTTCCACCACACGCGGCAGCTTGCGCGGGTCCCAGTGATTCAGCCAGGTGATCCGGGTGTGGTAGCGCTCCATCACGGCAAAGGCAATGGTGATCATGCCGAAAAAAGAGAAGGCCAGGCTCCAGAAAGAAGCCCAGGCCCCCAGGACGGTGTGGTCCGCGCGATACGATGGCCAGAAGAACAGAAGGCCGCCCCAAACCAGAAGCCACGGGGCAAGATAGCCGAAGGCGATGCACTTGATGACAAAGCGGTAGAGCGGAAAGAGCGTGGGGCCAATCAGAGATTGTTGCGGCTGGTAGCGCCCGGCCACGCGCATGGGATGGCCGGTCTGCTGCAGCAGCGCGACCGTCTCATCTTCATTGAGCGGGCGGCCCAGCGCGGATTCCTTGTCTTCCATCTGCGAGCGAAGATCGTCGCCTAATTCGGTGATGATATCGGCCTGCTGCGCCCGGGGCAGCCAGAAGCGAACGGCCTGTAAATAGCGGTCCAGAAGTTCCATGGTTTATGCCTCCTGCAAAATACGGTCAAGCGATGCGTTGATGGTGTGCCACTCATCCAATAGCTGCTGCAAAATCAGCCCGCCCTGCGCGGAGAGCCGGTAAAACCGCTTTTTGCGCTTGTTTTCCTCGCGCCACTCGCTGGCCAGCAGGCCCTGGGTTTCCAGTCGGCGCAACAGCGGGTAGAGCGTGCCTTCATCAATGGCTAACCCCTGGTCATCCAGGGACTTGCGCAAGGTATAGCCATAGTGTTCCTGCTTAAGCTGGGCCAGGACAGCAACAATCAGGCAGCCGCGGCGAAGCTCCAACTTGAGGTTTTCAAAGAGTTCGGCATCGAACTGAATACTGTTTTTCATACAGTGTGTGATGTACACTATGTGTCATACAGTATAAGTTGTCAAGAGCTTTTTTGTAATTATTTTCGGAGACCCTCTGATGTCATTGTGGCTTTGAGGCGGTACTTCTTCAGGCGCGTTGCTGTCTGGTATCCTTCCCCGCATGGACAACCGTTCTTTAAGCGATGTTGGCGGTACGCCCGGAGGCCTGGGAGAATTTGCCCTTGGCTTTATCATGACCTGCGTCGGCGGATATCTGCTTTCCAACCAGGTCACGGTGATGGGATCCTATTGGAGCTTCTGGGGCGGCAGCAGCTTTGGCGTTACGCTGATTCCGCTATTGCTGGGCGTGGCGATTCTTTTCTTTAACGGGCGCAGCACCATTGGATGGATGGTCACCGCCGCGGGCGCGCTGTTTATCCTGGCCGGCGTGATCGCAAACATGCACATCTACTTTCAGCCTACTACCCTTATGAATACATTGATCATGCTGGTGCTTCTGGTCGGCGGGCTGGGACTGATTGCAAAGTCGATGCGGTCACATCGCAAAGAGGCATAGAAAGCCTTACCCCGCGGACCTGCCCCGGATGAGCGCGGACCGAAAAATCCTATGTTCTGGCCTCGTATTGATCTGTCCCCATCCGCGTTATCTACGGCAAATGGTTTACGTTACCGCCGATTCGCAATCACGTGATAATTTCTAGCGCTGAGTAGCCCTTCCCATCCGGCGATGGCCAGGGGCAGAATGCGCTCCAGTTTGTGGTGCTCCTTTTTGTGCGCCCAGTACATTAATCCGGCCATCAGGCCGAAGCTGCCCGCGTTATAAACGGCAGCGCCAGTGCGGGTTTGTACAAATGGACGCGCGATGGGATTCATTTCCACAAAGCCGGGATAGGCGAGGCCTTTTTGCGTGGACAGCGCATCGGCGGTGAGCGATGCGCCCAGCGTGGCGAAGCCCAGGGTGTTGCGTGCGTCAAAGAAACTGTGCGGCTTTCGTTCAGTCTTTAATTTGATCATCGCGGCCGGCAGCGCGGGAACCATACTCGCTGACACAGCAGGCGAAGCGGGAAGCACACTCACTGGCACAGAGCTGTTTGACGTTGAGATTGAACTTGAACTGGTGATTGGCGCTGGTCCGGCAGAAGGCGGTGTTGCAGTTGAGTTTGCGATAGACGCTGGAGTCAAAGACACCGGAGCTGCAGACGCCGGAGCAAAAGACGCAACCAGGGCAGGCGCGGGCCAGTCAGGGGTATTCTGCGCGGCAACCGGCAAAGCGAAAAACGCCAGCAAGACGGCGCAAGCGATGGCAAATCTCATCGTCCCCTCCCCGGCACGAGAGCGCAAAACACTTAAGATCAAACGACCGGACCAAGCTGTCTAAAATCAGCACATCTTTAGTCAAACAATCTTGATAGTCGAGCAATCTTTGATCGAGCGTTAATTTATAGAGTCTCTGGGAAGATTTTTGCCGCAAACGCCGCGGGAGAAAATAGGGCCGGACACTCAGTTTGCCAGGATTAAGGGCCTTACATGGAATCGCCGTGGTCGCCGTAATCATTGAATAGCAAACCTTGAAACACGGAGGAAGCGGAGGAGAATAGGCATCAATCAATCCTTAATTACCGTATTGCCATGCGGGATAGTGAAAACTGATTTACTGTGAACCGTGATCCAAGGGCAGGACTTCTCCGATCAACGGCATCAATTGTCAATTTCGGCGATTCTGGCGATTCCAAATCAGTGGCAATCAGTGGTGCGGCTCTTTCTATTCAAACTGCTTCCTGAACTCCGCCATCTGCTGTTTTAACTCAGCCACTTCCTGCTGCAAACTTGCAACCTGCTCTTCCAGATGCGCGACGCGTTCATTCTCGTCGGATACGCCGCCGGAGGCAGCCGATTCCGCCGGAGTCTCCCACGCTTCCACATCGCCGGAGAGAAGGTGCGCGTAGCGGATTTCTTTTGTGCCGGGACGGCGGCCCAGCGCCTTGGCCAGCGGCGGCTCGCGGCGCATAAGCTGCTGCAATCCGGAAAGAACATCGTCCAGGGTCTCAAAGCGATGCATGCGCTCGGTGCGTCCGCGCAACTCGCCGGGAGTTTGCGGGCCGCGCAGCAGCAGCACGCAGACCAATGCCGTTTCCTGCCGGGTAAAATTGAATGCCTCTTGCAGGTGGTGTTCATACTTGGCCACCCGGCCTTCGGTGCCGCGCGCCATTCCCGCCAGCCGCTTATCGCTCAGGTTGCGCAACGCCAGCCGGACCGTATCTTCGTCATAAGCCGTCACCGGCTCGCGATTGTTCTTCTGGTTGCAGGCGTTGACCAGCGCGTTGAGAGACAACGGATAATAATCCGGGGTGGTGATGTCTTTTTCCACCAGCGCGCCAAGCACCCGGGCTTCGGCGGGATTCAGGATAATATTCACGGTAACAATTTATCAGCAAAGACAAGGGGCCTGTGCGTTTTACCATTAGCGGCGAACCAAACTTCCCCACTGAGCTTTTCAGGGCATTTACGCTATAGTCATCGCCGCAGCCGCATTTGGGCGCATAAGGGCAATGTGATGCCCGCCACTGCTTTATAATCAATTTTATAATCAATATTTCCCCACTTTGGTACAAGTCAGCGGTCCGGGGGTATCCCGCAGGGAAGAGACGGAATGGCGACCACAATCGAACTTGGAACACAGGAGAAAGCGGCCCATACTTCACAGCCAGGCCGCAAAATCAACGATTTCAGCATACAAGTGGCCACCGTGAACGGATCAGGTTCACAGTCAGCCAATACGGTGTTGTTGCGCAGCATCTTTCAAATGGGCGTGCCGGTTTCCGGCAAGAACCTGTTCCCATCCAACATTGCCGGGCTGCCCACGTGGTACACCATCCGCGCCAGCAAGCATGGCTACATTGCGCGCAAAAAAGAAATCGATTTTCTGGTGGCCATGAACGCCGAAACGGCCCAGGAAGATGTAATGTCCCTGGCGCCCGGCGCGGTCTGCGTGTATGACGGGCCGTTGAACCTCTCCGGCCTGCGCAAGGACATTACGTTCTACTCCGTTCCGTTTGACAAGCTGGTGGTCCCGGTCTGCCCGGAAGCCAAGCTGCGCCGTCTGGTCAAAAACATGATCTACGTAGGCGTGGTGGACGCGCTGCTCGGCATTGAAAGGGAAGAGTCAGAGAAGGCGCTGGTGAAGCAGTTTGGCAAAAAGAAAAAAGCCGCTGAGCTGAATACCGCCGCCATCCGCGCCGGATACGACTACGCGCTGGCCACCTTCACCAAACAAGATCCGTTCTGGGTGGAGCGGATGAATGAAAACCAGGGCAAGATCATTGTGGATGGCAACGCCGCCGCGGCCCTGGGCTGCATGTTTGCCGGCGTAACGGTGGTGACCTGGTATCCCATTACGCCTTCAAGTTCGCTGGTGGAAACGCTGATCGATTATCTGAAGGAATATCGCATTGGCCCGGACGGCAAAGCGACCTTTGCCGTGGTGCAGGCGGAAGATGAGCTTGCCGCCGTTGGCATGGTGCTGGGCGCGGGCTGGGCCGGCGCGCGATCGATGACCTCAACTTCCGGCCCCGGCATTTCACTGATGGCGGAGTTTGTTGGGCTGGGCTATTACGCTGAACTTCCCGGCGTGATCTTTGATATCCAGCGAGTTGGGCCATCTACCGGGCTGCCCACGCGGACCATGCAGGGTGATTTGCTCTCCACGGCGTTTCTTTCCCATGGCGACACCAAGCACATTTTTTTGCTGCCCTCGTCAGTGGAAGAGTGCTACAACATGGCCATTGAGGCGTTTGATCTGGCGGAAAAATTCCAGACCCCGGTTTTTGTGCTCTCCGATCTTGACCTGGGGATGAACAACTGGATGGCGCATCCATTCAAGTATCCGGAAAAGCCGATTGCGCGCGGCAAGGTGCTGGATGAAGAAGACCTGAAAAAGCTGGGCAGTTTTGCCCGCTATAAAGACGTGGACGGCGACGGCATTCCGTATCGCACGCTGCCAGGGACGGACCATCCCACGGCGGCTTATTTCACGCGCGGCAGCGGCCACAATGAGAAGGCGCAGTACAGCGAACGCCCGAACGACTATGTAAACAACATGGACCGCCTGGCCCGAAAATTTGAGACGGCGCGCAAGTTTGTTCCCGCGCCGGTAGCCGAGGTGAGCGGCACGTCAAAGACCGGAATCATCGCTTTTGGCACCACGCACTGGGCCCTGACCGAGGCTTGCGACCAGCTCTTGAGCGAACACAACATTGCCGCCGACTATCTGCGCCTGCGCGCCTATCCATTTACGCAGGAGTTGCACGATTTCATCCGGGACCATGACCGGATTTATGTGGTGGAACAAAACCGTGACGCGCAGATGTTCCAGCTTATCAAGTTGGATATCGCCGCCGACCAGGTGACGAAGTTGCGCAGCGTGCTGCACTACAATGGGTTGCCCATTGACGCGCGCTCGGTGACCGATGCCATTGTTTCCCAGCAGGGCGTTTCCCGGAAGACCAGTTCCCAGGAGGCCAAGTAATGTCCGCAGGTTCCACGCCAACTCCTTCCCCAGCTTCCGGGCCAAAGACGAACCATGTGGGCTTGACCGTGCTTGACTATCGCGGCGGCAAGACCACGCTGTGCGCGGGCTGCGGCCACAACGCCATCACGGAGCGCATTATCGACGCCATGTATGAGATGGGCGTGAAGCCGGAAAACATGGCCAAGCTTTCCGGGATTGGCTGCTCATCGAAAAGTCCGGCATATTTTGCCAATCGCGCACACGGCTTCAACTCCGTGCATGGACGCATGCCGTCCGTGGCCACCGGCGTGGCGCTGGCCAACCAGAAGCTGCTGATGATCGGCGTTTCCGGCGACGGCGATACGGCTTCCATCGGCATTGGACAGTTTGTCCACCTGATGCGGCGCAATCTGCCCATCATCTACATTATTGAAGACAACGGCGTGTATGGCCTGACGAAAGGGCAGTTCTCCGCCAC
>DATBCN010000322.1:0-10706 GCA_036270475.1 Candidatus Angelobacter sp.
AAAGCGATCGATTTCGTCATCAATTGGATTGTCACCACAGCCAAGAGCTTGTTTAAGGCCCTGTTTGGGAAGAAAGATGCAAAACCCGACGAGCGAACCCCAGCGCAGAAGCAGGCAGATCTTGATAATGGTATTGCTGAGGCAGATAAGTACCTGGAAGACGACAACCTCGATCCAAGTGATGTAAGCAAGAAACTGGCGACTATCCAGGCCACGTACAGGCTTACCAGCCTCACCTTGGTGGTCGACGCCCAGACTGAAGAAGAGGAAACCGATCACGTTGAAGGAACAGTCAATCCGGGCAAGAAAACACCGAAAAAGAAGAGGATTGTCAGGATGCCGAAAGTTTCGGTCTCCTTTGATTGTGACACCAACGAGTTTGATCCCGGCGAGTATCAGGACCAGTTAAGCGGGCAGCAGTCCGGTCTAAATAAGCTGCAAGTTGATAAGTGGGCAGGTAACCGCGCGGCTTACGTTGCCCGCGCGGCCGCTGGCGGCTCAGGACGTGATCCAAAGGGCGCCACAGCTCAGAAAAAATTCCGTGAACAGGAACGCACCCGGCTTATTGCTGAGAACATTGCTGCTGGAATGACGCCAAGGCAGGCTGAGAGAGAAGTTGCCAAGTTTATGAAGACGCAAGCGGCGCTGCATGATCCGGATCAGATCGCTGGCGGCGATCCAACTAAGATTAAAAAGCTTGGCTCGAAGTACATCAATTCGTCAATTGGTTCGCAGTGGAAAACAAATGTGGCAGATCTTGATACGGCTGTAGGCAAAATAGCGCCGGCACGACGTCCCAAGCTGCACATGAATGTGACATTAAAGATGAAGAGAATATAAGCTGTCGTTCAATAATTAGGATGGGCTGGATACCCAAAAAGAAGAATGCCGCTATTCAAGGATTTCAAAAAGAAGCACGGTCTCGCAGTGCAGTGTCGTCCGGCTACGCCAAAAGCTGTCGCAACATACCGGGAGAAGCTCCCGGGGCTCCTTATTACCGAATGGGAGGAATCGGGTTGGTGCTCCTATGGCGATGGACTCATCTGGTTGGTCGACCCGGATTTCCTGATGGTTTCAGTGCGTGAATGGCTCGGTAAATCATCTCAGGCAGTTCCTTTTGCCCGGTCGGCGTTCGGACATCTCTTTCTTTGGGACGACGCGGGCGCCCACATGCTTGATCCACAGCATGGAACTCTCGCGAAGATTGTCAACAAAATCGAGATTGTCTTCGACTATGTCCTCTGTCGCAAAGAGTATCTGGAAGATGTATTGGATCAGAAATTATTCGTGAAGGCGCGGAAAAGGCTGGGGGGACTCGAATTCGACGAGTGTTATGGCTTCGAACCAGCAATTGCGCTGGGCGGTCCCGGAACGCTTGACACTCTGCGCAGGGTGAAGCTGCGTGAACATTTGAGCATACTCGCTCAGTTGGTGGATGAAGTAAAGCAGGTTTGAAAGCATTTTGGTTTATCGCGACATTGTGGTAACCGGCGGCTTGAATCGTGGATTTTGCCGGTGCTGTCCAAATTTTGGTTTTTTGAAGGAGACTTTATGAAAACTCTCGGTACCGTTCTTGGAAACATTCTCGGTGTATCACTCGCGCTGGCCCTTACGGCTGCGATCGGTTTCTATGGATACTTAGCGGCAAAACGCTTTGTAATCCTTTTTGCACGGCTCGATTTTTCGGTGGCCTTGGTTACTGCCACGGGAACAATCGCTCTGCTTCTTTCGGCCATGGTCATTGCCGCCAGCATTCGCCGCGCTGGCGTGCAGAGCAGTCAAGTCCAGCTTCGTGCTGACAAAGCCGAAGCCTACAAACTTTTCATTAGTCTTTGGGAAGAGATGCTTCGTCCCGGACAGACCCCTGAAGCCGTAGTCCAGTTGTCAAGGCAGATGCAGGATGTAAACCATCTGCTGGTGCTGCAAGGCTCTACTGCGGTGGTGAAGGCGCACGCTGCGATGCAATTTCTCAACGTGCAGGATGCGCGCACCCAGTTCGCCGCCGCGCTTCTTGCCGTCCGCAAGGACATGGGACTGGAATCGCGTGGCCTGGAAGCGAAAGACCTGGTGCAGCTTCTTCTGATCGACCTTGACAAGATGCGCGGCTCTGCGCGGACGAGCATGCAGGATTCTCATCCGCGTGTTTCGCTGGCGCCAAACTAAATCTTGTCTGGCTGGGCACACTGTTTCAGTCATTGGACGTGCAGTGAGTCCATTGCAGACAAAACGAGCAAGTGATCTCGCGTTAACAGGAAAAGTACCAGAGATGTCAGCAGATCGAAAACCGACGGAACAACGCGCCGTAGAGAAACCCGGCAGTGTGGAACGGCCGCGAGCCGCGGTTCCGTCTGCAGCAGGTGCATCTCCAGCGCGTGTTGGCTTCCCGCAGAATGAGGCGCCGGCCGTTCGTCTCAATGACCATGCCGGGGCCGGTGCTGGTCCTGGATCCGGCTCTCCGTCTCCTGCGACTTCGCCGGGCGCGTCAACAGCTCCCCCTGCAGGAGCAACTGCTACCCAGGTTCCGGCATTTACCGTAGCTGCTTCCATCGCGGGGACTTCAGGACCAAACGCTGTTTTAACTTCGTTGGCTACAGATCTAGTAGTAGATTCGGCAAAGTTCACGTGGAATGCGCGGGTAACAGCTCCTTCCGGCGCGCCCGTGGCAAACTGGGATGTTGGTTTTATCCAGAACATAACGTGGCACTCCCTGGTGTCGAACTATCGCCATACTGTTCAGCGCTATTTGGTTCCTGTGCCCATTCGCGACACATGGAACAGCACAACGCCGCCCTGGTATGACGACAGCTCGTTTCGTCCGGCTGTTCCCGGCAAAGACGTTTCAGTCGGCATGAGTGACATACCTTGGCATCGCGTTCCGTGGGACGATCCCAGGACCGGCGAAGTAAATGCTCTGCTGCGGACTGTCAGGGTCCTTCGGCTCAAAGCGTGGCTCGCCGTAAGAAACAGGGTGAGTCAAGCCATTGTCTACTTGAAAAACACTGCATGGGGGCTAGATTTTGATGTCACGGTAAAGAACCGGACCGCGACCAACGCAGGGCCCGGCATGGTAGCTCCCGCAACCAATGACGGACAGGGCGGGTTGACCCCCAAACTGGATGGCCAAACTTATAACGCGGTGTTTAACGGTTCCTCGAACCCCACACTCGCCGCCACAGGTGCTGCGCCGTCGCGATCATCTGTGCCTGCCGCTCCTCGAACTGCTGTTCCTGCACGAACCCCGGCTCCTGCCCGAACCGCGACGCCTGCGCGCGCTCCTGCACCAGTGCCTGCATCTGCTCCGGCGTCAGCCCCCCCGACTGCCGTCGTGCTTACTCCGGCAACAACGCCCCCTGCAACTGGCACGCTCACTCCTGAGATTGCAAAGCTGGTCAGCAATCAAGGGGGCGGAGACCCTCTGCCTTCTACAGTCATGGCTCAGTTGGAAACAGCCCTTGATGTTCCATTGAGTCTGGTCCGTGTGCATTCGGATGCGCGCACACGCACCGTAGTTGATGGCAGCGGCTCGCGCGCTTTTACCTATGGCCTGCACATCTATCTTGGCTCACAGGCCAGTGCCGCCGATGTCGCCTTGATGGCCCATGAAATCACGCATGTGATTCAACAGCAGGGCCGTCCTGTTTTGCAGATGTACACTGCCGCCTCCACCGGCGACGCATATGAGCATGAAGCGCATCGCGTTTCCAGCGCCGTGCAGCAGGGACAGCGGGCCACCGTTGAAAAGCGTACACCGGGCGCGCGTGTGCAGGGCTTCTGGCCTGTCTCTCAAATCGTTGACTGGATTGAAGACCGCGCCTGGGATTTGATCAACCGCCTGGCGCCTGAAATTGGGCCGATCATCCGCAAAGGCCCGGTGCAGTGGCTGAAAGATAAAATCGTCGCCGCTGTAGATGCAATCGTGGATACGGTGATGGCGCCGGTGCGCGCGATCACCGGCCTGGCCTCATCCCTGCGCGGACACTTCGCCAACTTGCTGGCATGGCTCCGCGATGCTGCTTCCAAAATAGCGCGTGGTGATTGCAGCAGCATCACTGAGGCGGCGCACAAGATCCACGATGTCTTTATGGGAATCGCCTCGCCCATCATTGATCGCATCAAGAGCCTGGCTACCAGGGTAAGCAACTTCTTTGGCGGATTGTGGGACCGTTTCGGCGCACCGGTATGGGCTTTTTTGCAGCGCATTGGCGGGGCTGTATGGCGTGGGATTCAATCCCTTGGGCGATGGATATGGGACATTACCGCGCCCATTCGCCGCGCGCTAATGCGCGCCTGGCGCTGGATCAAAAATAAGCTGGGTATTGGTGAAGGGCCGGAAGGCCACAACGGCATTCTGCAGTGGATTCAGCGCAAGGCCCAAACCGCCTGGGATGATTACATCCTTCCGTTTATTGAGCGATTTAAACGCCCGTTGATGGTTGTGGGCGGCATTCTGCTCATGTTGTCGCCCGCCGGGCCGATTATTGCGATTGGCGCCATCGCTTATGGCGTGATTCGCGGCGTGCAAGCGATCCGCCAATATTTCGGAACGCGCGGCGGCATCGTGAATGGCCGTAACATTCTCCAGAACGAAATCATCCCCGGCATCGTCAGCACAATCAACCGTGTTGCCGCCTTCCTCAGGGAGAAGGCGCAGTGGCTTGCCGGCAAGTTGAACAGCATTGTCGGCGGCCTTGGCAACGCCGCCGGAGCTGTTGCCGGGACCATCATCGGCTTCATCGCCCGTGGATTGACGTGGCTGGCCGAACGCTTCGGCGAACTTGTGAACTGGGTGATGGACCATGTGATGTCGTTTGTCAGCTGGGTCGGCAGCGTGTTGCAGCGTCTGGTTGCCTTCCTGCAACCCGTGCTCGATTTCCTGCGCCGCGTCGCCGCTGTGGTCCACAACATCATGCGGATTGGTTACGAATTTGGCGCGCGCATCTGGAACCTGATTCCTGCCTGCATTCGCGATCCGTTTATTGATTTCTTCATCCCGCTCATCCTCAGGCAGATTCCGTTCTTTGCCGAACTGGGGTCAACGCCGGAAGCCTGGCAGCAGACCCGCGCCAGCATCATGCTGCTCATCCGCCAGATCTTCCGTGACTGGGACCTTTGGGGCGCAATGCGGACTGCTTTCGGCATCGTGGTGCGGGTGCTGCGCATCCCGGTCGATCTCATCCGGCAACTCATTGACAAAGCCTCGCGTGCCTGGAGTGCGGTGCTGGCTGCTCCCATCCGTTTCATCCGTAGCGCTCTACAGGCGATTCTTCGCGGACTGGGCCGCTTCGTCAGCAACTTCCTCTCTCATCTCTGGTATGGCGTGCAGGGATGGCTCTTTAATGCCGTGAGCGAACGCGGCATTACTCCGCCGAATTGGTCTGATCCACGGTCGATTTTTGGTTTCGTGCTGGATGTGTTGGGTATTTCGCTGGACCATGTGCTTGATCTGCTTGCCACACGCATCGGCCGCCCGGCGGTTGCGCGTATCCGTACCATGCTCCGTGTCCTGACCGGTGTTTGGGAATTTGTAAGCGTAGCCATTCGTGAGGGACCGGCTGGTCTTTGGAGAATGATCGTTGAGCGGCTCCGTGATCTGGGGACCATGGTCTTGGAAACTGCCGTGCGCTGGGTCATGACGCGCATCATGGCCATTGTAGGAGCCCGGCTCGCAGCCATGGCAGCATCCGCTGGATTGAGCGCCATTCTGGAGGCGGTGTACGCCGCTTATCAGGCAATCCAGACCGCCATCGAATATGCGCGACGCATCATCCAGGTGCTCATTACCGTTTTTGATACCGTGATTCAAATTGCCCAGGGCGTAATTGATCCGGCGGCGCAGGGTGTTGAGACCGGCTTGCGCATGATCATGCCAGTAGTGATTGGGTTCCTGGCGAACTATGCGGGGCTGGGCGGCATCGGTGAACGAATCCGCGAAATTATTGATGGCGTGCGTTCGCGTGTGGACCAGGGCATTCTGTGGCTCATTGATCGCGCACTTGCTGCAGGCCGTTGGCTGCTCGATAGGTTGCGCGCCGGTGCCGCGGCAGTGGCCAACTGGTGGAACATGCGTCGGCCATTCCGCCAGGGCCGGGAAGAGCATACCTTGTATTTTGAGGGCGAGGGCCCATCTGCACAGTTGATGGTCCGTACTACTCCCACGACTGTACCTGCCTTTCTTGCGGCTCTTAGGGCCAGGACTCCAGCTCCCAGTCCCGCGATAATCAGTGGTGTTGAAACGGAACTTAACACCATAAACACCATCAAGGCTAGAACGCAGGGCAATTTTGGCCAGGCGGATGGCGAGACAATTCGCGTTTCTATGAACCGAATCGCAGATCTACTTGCTCTGGCAGGAGACGATGAGTTGCCGCTGACCCATGTTGACTGGACCCCTACAACAATCATGGGTGATCCGGTGGGTGAAAGGATGGTCGCCAATCCATTGAGCCCCAGGCCGGGAACATATGCAGGAAGTGCTCCTTATCAAGCGTCGAGTCTATGGACCGCGGTCAATCGTCGCCAGTGGACATATGTGCGAGGGCATTTGTTAAACCATCATTTATATGGTCCGGGGAACAATCAGAACCTGGTGCCCATCGATCGGTCGCTTAACACCACAATGTCGGCAAATGTAGAAGAGCCCATCAAACATGAGGTTTTGGATGAGCACAATGTAGTGAAATACTCCGTCCAGGCGAATTTCACTTCACCGTGGCCGGGGAGAACGCATGTGCCTGCTGAATCCCTTCTGCCTAGAAGCCTGACCCTGAGGGCCGTGATACTTGAAAAACAGGGAGATCGGTGGGACAGGGAGGGGAGAGTCATTTACAACAACACGTTGGATGTCACATTGCCGCCCGATACCGCTGTTGGCACGGTGCGCACGGTCGTGCGGCTCTCCCTTAACAATCCAGGTATTTCTGATGCCGAAAAATTGGAAGCGCTTCAACAACTGGATCAGATTGGACCTGATAGAGCGCGAGCAATTCTCAATGAATTGGGCAAAGGCCGTTTCCGGAGTTGGGAGGATCTTCAGCAGAGAGTGTCTGGTGTGACCAACGATCTGATCAACCGCTGGAGAAACAAGACTGTCACGCTTCCCGATCCGGCCCACCCTGGCAGTATGATGACGCGTCGTTTGGTGTATTTTGACGGCGCTACCCAATGGGACAACTTGTAAAGAAACTACCCTCTCGATAGTCGTCCCTTGAAAACACTTTGCCGCAATCCAACTTGCGGGAATAGCATTTTCGCGGATCTCTCTTAGTCATGGCATCGTTTCACTTGTAACATCACGTAACATCGCCGCCTGTTACATCATCGCTTCGCTCTTTCTTGCTTTGCTGATTTTCCGCTGAAAGATAAGCCACTTACTCCCAAAACATTTTTGGCATTCTCCATGCTCTGAAAGAGACCGTGCTTATGCCTGGCCTGTTGCGCGGTGGCGAGGAGGAGGAAAAATTGGCGGTCGAAGGTCGCTCCTCCAACCACTTTGAGTTGGCGTATACGGAATACGAATTCCTCATCGACTTTGGCCAGGCCTATGGCGACTCCGGGGAAGCCTTGGTCCATACCAGAATCATCATGACGCCGCGTTCGGCCAGAACGCTCCTGCAAATGCTGCAGGAGATGGTGGACAAGTACGAAAAAACCATCGGTCCCGTGCCGGAAAGGAGCGCCTGACCCGCATGGCCACGCCCAACGCAATAGCCGCCACCGGACAGGCCATTCTGGCATTGATCGCTGCAGGCATTTCCCGTGATGAATTTCCTTCGTCAAAGTTTGAGCTGTATCAGGCGCGCAATTTCCAGACGCCCATGGAAGAAGGAATCTCTCTTTATCTTTATCGCGTCACGCCCGCGGGTGAAATCAGAAATTATCCGCCGCGTATTTCGCCCGATGGAAGACGCTACCGTCCGCTTTTGCCCATCAATCTGCATTACATCCTTTCCGCATGGGCGCGTGAGGCATTGAAGCAGCAACGCCTTCTTGGCCAGGCTATGCGCATTCTGGAAGACACGCCGGTGCTCCCCGCTGGAATCCTCAACCAGGGCGGTCCAGAGGATGACACCTTTCGCCCTACGGAAACAGTCGACGTAATTATGGAATCGGTTTCCATCTATGACATGGGCGCAATCTGGGACGTCGCCAAGCCAAACGTACAGATTTCCATCGGCTACGTCGCCCGCATGATTGGTCTTGAATCGCCGCTGGAGTTGACCGAGGCAGCGAATGTACAGACGCGCGTGCTGCGTGCCGGAAAGGTGCTGCAGCCATGAACCCGGAAGTGAAAGTCCTGGAAGAACTCACATGGGTGGCCCCGTTCGGCGTCCGCTTCTGGGATGTTACCGCCATGGCGCCCGCGGGAGCAGGGCTTACCGTGGTCGCATATCCTGATGCATTTCCCGCCCTGCGTTCCACCGCCGACGTAAATCACACCGGTGTTTATTTCTTCCACGGCCTGCCGGGAATGCGGCGTTTTGAAAATGGTGACGGGACTAACGATTTCTGGGCCGCACATCCGCCCAGCATTCCGTTTACGGTTGAAGTTTCTGATGCCCAGGACCGTTATCTGCCGTATCAATTTTCAGTTCTGCTGCCGGCGCATGGCCTGTATGGTCTCGCCGGAAGTCCATTGTTGTTGGCGCTCACGCCGGATGCAACGTGGCTTCCGGTATTTTCTTCACCGTCGCGGGCCCTGCCGGGGCCTAGCGCCGTGGTGCGCGCTCAATTGAAAGATGATTCCGCAAAGCTCCCCGCAGGCTGGGCGCTGATGACGGCGCAGGTTGCCGGTTCTCTGGTGATGCCCGCGCTGGCCGATGATCGCGGAGTGGTAACGCTTACGTTGCCATATCCTGAGCCGCGTAATTCACCATTTGCCTCTCCGCTGGGGCCGGGATCGCTCAAGCTGAGTGACCAGACGTGGCCGCTGACGGTTTCAGTTTTTTATACGCCTCGGATCACCAGCCCTGTGTCTTCTGATTTTGTGCTGCCTGATCTGGAAACAATTCTGGCTCAAGGAATGGCCACGGCGTGGCGGGACACCGCCCACTCCGCTACGGCCAGCAACTTCACGCTTCAATTTGGAAAGGACTTGGTTTTGCGGTCAATGGATTCTGGCACGGGCCGCGATCTGCCAGTCTTGCTAATCACACCGGCGTAGCTGCCGCTGTCAATGTGAGGAGAATGCAATGCCTGAGTATCTAGCACCGGGAGTATACGTCGAGGAAGTTTCGTTTCGCGCTAAGTCGATTGAAGGACTCAGTACCACAACGACCGGCTTTGTCGGGCCCACGCGCTACGGCCCGGTGAACCTTCCCCTGGATGTGGTCACCAGCATCGGGGAGTTTGAACGCACTTACGGCGACCGGCAACAGATGGAATTTGAAGGGTCCTCGCCCACTCACAATTACATGTGGCACGGCGCGCGCGCGTTTTTTGATAATGGCGGCACCCGCCTCTATATCGCGCGCGTTTTTACACCGATGCAATCGCCCGGCCCCAAGGACCAGCCGGACGGCCGCGCTCGATTTACCATGACGCTCAGCAGCCCCGTTGCGCAGACCGTCCAGGTCTCCGCGCGCTTTCCCGGCGCGGCGGGCAATATGCGCGTGCGCATCATGCTCAAGCTCGGTGAAAATGTGCTCGGCCAGGACAAAGGCCCGGACCCGGCGCATCCCATTCCTCGCGCCCGCGGCCTCATGGAAAATGACATCGTGGTGCTGCGCTCGGCCACCAGTCCGCTCAGCAGTCCTTTGAGCGCGACCTTTGCCACCGCGCATACTTTTTTTGACACCGCAAGCGGCGAGCAGACCTGGCGGTTCACGCCCACCAGCGGAGTGGACAAGCTTCTGTCTGACATGCATCCCAATCCTGATCCGCTGCTGAGCGACCAGATTCAGGTGGTAACGGCCACCGTCTCGGTCTATCCGGTCGATCCCAATTTGTCTTCTCTGGTTTATTCAGGGCTGGCGCTTGATCCTGACCATCAACTGAACGGTCTGCCTGACTCTATTGAGGCGCAGTTTGCCGAAAAACCAAACAGCTTGGGCGAAGCTCGTACGTTGCCCATCATCATCACCGTGACCGGAAACAATAGTGGCACGGCGCTGTTGAGCAATTTTTTTGTTGCTCTCACCACATTGCAGGGCAGTTTGCTTGATCCGAAATCTTCTGACGTGGACCGCTCCATTGATTTGGTGCTTACCGGCGGCAATGACGGCCAGCGTCCGCCCGCGGATGCCTATGAAGGGACCACGGACGACGTATCTCTGGCCAAGACTGGGCTTATGTCGTTTGAAGACATCGACGAAATTTCCATCGTCGCGGCGCCTGGCTCCACATTCGGCTACAACGGCGGCTATAAGGATAACGCCAGCACTATTCTTACTCTGTTAATCGCGCACGCCGAGCGTATGCGCTATCGCATTGCGGTGCTTGATAGCGGTGACGACCAGAGCATTGCCGACGTGCGCGCCTTGCGCGCCAAGCTCGATTCCACCTATGCCGCTCTCTACTTTCCCTGGATCACGGTGCTTGATCCGGTTACGCGCAAGGAGATCAACCTGCCGCCTTCGGGGTTCGTTGCCGGAATCTATGCGCGCAATGATATTCAGCGCGCCGTATACAAAGCGCCCGCGAATGAAGTTGTCTCGCTGGCCATCAATTTTGAAAAGATACTCAACAAGGCGCAGCAGGACATCCTGAAT
>DATBCN010000323.1:0-3755 GCA_036270475.1 Candidatus Angelobacter sp.
GCCGGCTCTGACGCGGACGCCGCCACAACAATCGTATATTCCATTGCGCCGTAATCTTCCAGAACCTTCACGACCTGCGCGATGGATGAACGTTTCTGCCCAATCGCGTTGTAGATGCAAATCAGGTTATTGCCTTTGCTGTTGATGATCGTGTCCAGGGCCACGGCGGTCTTGCCGGTCTGGCGGTCGCCGATAATCAGTTCGCGCTGGCCGCGGCCCACGGGAATCATGGAGTCAATGGCCTTGATGCCCGTTGCCATGGGCTCACGCACCGGCTGGCGGTCAATCACGCCCGGCGCGATGCGCTCAATGGCGATCTGCTTGTTGGAGGCAATCGGCCCCTTGCCGTCAATCGGCTGGCCCAGCGCGTTCACCACGCGGCCAATCATGCCTTCGCCCACGGGGACAGACATGATGGTCCCTGTGCGCTTCACTTCATCGCCTTCCTTGATCTCGGTAAATTCGCCCAGCAATACCGCGCCAACCTGGTCTTCTTCCAGGTTCATGGCTAGTCCGGAGACGCCATGCCCGAACTGGAGCAGTTCTCCAGCCATGACTTTGTCCAGGCCGTGAATGCGCGCGATTCCGTCACCCAGAGAGATGATGGTGCCCACTTCGTCCACGGAAACCCTGGACTCGTAGTTCTCAATCTGGTCGCGAATGAGTTTGGTTATTTCGTCTGCTTTTATCTGAGCCATAGATACCTTGTTTAAGACCGAAACTTTCTCGCCAATTTGGTAATTGGGTAAATTGGTAATTGAATAATTTTGAAAAACGACAGAAGTAACGGTTTTTCAATTACTCAATTACCAAATTGCTCATTACCAAATTTCCTTACGCATTTGCCAGTTCCTGCCGCATCCTCTGCAGCCGTACATGCACTGATCCGTCATAAATCGTGCTGCCCACGCGTACCAGCACTCCACCCAGCAGGCTGGCATCTTCAGAATACGTTGCCCTGACGGTCTTGCCGGTGATCTGGGCCAACTGTGCTTCCAGCGCCCTTTTTTCCGCCGCGGTCAGTTCGCGCACCGAACTCACTTTTGCGTCCGCGATCCCCAGTCGCCGGTCCAGCTCCTGCTTGAACAGCTCAACCAACTCGGCAATGTTGCCAATGCGCCGCTGGTCAATCAACACAGCCAGGAAGTTACGCAACAGCTTGGAGCCTTCCATCCGGCTGATGATCGCGTCAAGCAGCTTAAGTTTCTGTTCGCGGCCCACGGCGGGGTTCTGCAAAACATTCCGCAGCTCGCGGCTCTCATGCATCAACGCGGCCACCTGCGCCAGTTCGGCCACGGTCTTTTCCGGATTCAACTTCTGTTTGACCGCCACTTCAGCAAAGGCGCGCGCGTAACGGCCCAGGACTGCTGCCATCTTAGTTGCCGTCCTTTCCCATCTGCGAGGTAAAGGCGCGGACCAGCGCCTCGTCAGTTTCCCTGGTCACGCGGACCTTCTTTTCCGCCAGCTCCACGGCCAGTTCCGCGACGTATGCTTTCAATTCACGGCGGGCGGCATTGGCGGTCATCTCGATTTCCTGTTCGGCGGAAGCCACAATCCGGCGGCGCTCTTCTTCTCCCGCGGCCAGAATGCGCTGCTCTTCTGCCTTGGCGTTTTCGTCCGCCTCGCGCCGCATCGAGGCGATCTCCGTGTCCAGCCGGGAAAGCCTGCCTTCCACATCGGCCAGCCGGCGGCGCGCGTCTTCGCTGGTTTTGCGCGCCTCTTCAATGCCTTTTTGTATGGTTGCCGTGCGGCCGCCAAAATAGCCTGGCAGCTTCTTGCGTAAAAAGCCCCCAACGGCAAAGAAGATCACCGCAAAATTGAGCCCTATGCACACCCAGTACACCTGGTTGTCGGTGAGGCCGGTATGGCGGGCGATCCATTTGACCGTCGGCGAATGACGAATCGCATCCGCTGGTTCGCCTTCTTTTACCTCGTGCTCACCCTTGGCCTTGTCTGGCTCTGCTTGCGTCTCGCTGGCAGGCTTTGCGCTCTCCTGGGCGCGCAACGGTCCGGTAGGTGCGCAGGCATAAATCGCCAGAGCCAGTACGCTTGCCGCCCAAATTGTTGCTTTCCGCCTGATCATGCCTACCGTCCCGCCGCCGTTGAAGCCGGTTTCAATACGCTCTCAATCACTTTGTCAGCCAGCGCATTTGCCTGGTCGCGCAGAGCGGCCCTGGAGGAATCTACTGTCGCAGCCAGACTGGTGCGCGCTTCCTTTACCTTCTCGCCGGCCTGCTTGCGTGCTTCGGCCAGTGCTGCGCCGCGTTTGTCCATGATCTGCTGGCGGTTGGCCTGTTGCGCCTTGTAAATCTCCGTCCGCGCCTCCCGCAGACGCTGTTCATATTCCGCTGTGCGCGCCTCGGCTTGGGCAATCTCTTTTTGCGCCTGTTCCACCGCGCCCTGGGTCAGCGCACGCCGCTGCGCCAGCACTTCCTGGAGCTTGCCGTAGACGATATAACGATAGCCCGTCCACACGATCAGCACTGCGATGATCGTGGGGATGGAAGAAACCAGTAATTCGCCTATTTGCCTGAGTATCGCATCCATGCAAAATGATCTTTAAGTTGTGGTGAACAGAAGCGGACTGGGAGTGACCACCAAACTCTTTAAGTTAACATTCACTTCGCGGCAGTGTCAACGCAGAGCGGCCACGCAAGACGCTCGCTTTGGTCCCCGATTGCGGCTGCTTTTTATCGATAATGCTCAAGGTAATACAAGGCCCCGAACGCAAGAGCCAAAGCAGCGCCTGGGAGCGCCAGGAACCGTGCGCTTCGCGAAGGCCGCCGCCAATCCGCGGTGGTGAGAAAAAGTACGAACATCGGTATCAGCGCCACGATTGACAACTGAAAGATATGTGCGGCCGTACCTTCGTCCGCTTGCAGCGAATGCGCGTACCCGCTAAGCACGGCCAGCAAAGCTGTGACAGATAGAACAATGATGATTCGTCCGCTAGCGCGATTGATTTGCGTTTGCATAGCTGTATTCTGACACATCCAGAAACCTCCTGCGATGGCTCCGAGCGAAAATGCGTCGAGTGCGCGGAAGAATGAAAGCCGGTTGCTGCTGTGGCAGGGCCGGGCCAGGGAACAGTGATTTTTTTGATAAGAAAGAACTGATTTTGTTACTGTGGCCGACATGATTTTTCTCTACTTACTGCTCGGATTGCTGGTAGGTGTTCTATCCGGAATCGTTGGCATCGGCGGCGGCATCCTGATCGTTCCGCTGCTGGTTTATTTCTTCCACATGAGCCAGCATAAAGCCCAGGGAACGTCGCTGGCAGCGCTGCTGGCGCCGGCTGGCGCTCTGGCTTTCTGGGAGTATTACAAGGCAGGAAATGTCGACCTGAAAGCCGGCCTGCTGATTGCTCTGGGCTTCCTCGTCGGAGGATATTTCGGCGGACTCTGGGCCCAGCAACTGCCTGAACTGGTGTTGCGCCGAGTATTTGGCACTTTGCTGGCAATAATTGGCATCAAGTTGCTACTGCAGCGGTAAACCGGGTCTTGAGAGGGGATTCCGATGGCTAAATCCATTGCCAACCTTAAAATTTCATAAGTTGAATTCCCATTGTTTTCATTGGCTCAGGCGCATGGTTATCGAGCTGATTAAGTAGGGCAAAAAAGAGTTGGCGGACCGCTTGACTTCGTCCCGAAGTGGCCTAAAATAAATACATCACCTCCGATCCGATTCAGGATCGAATGGGCTTGTGGCCAAGGAAACCGTCACCGCTTCTTGGTCACCGGCCCATTTAAATTTTG
>DATBCN010000324.1:0-4163 GCA_036270475.1 Candidatus Angelobacter sp.
ACCGTGCCCGGCCATCCCGAAGTTTTTGTTACTGGCGATTTGGCGTCAGCCAAACGCAAGAACGGCCAGGCTGTTCCGGGCGTTGCTCCCGCAGCCATCCAGATGGGCAAATTTGCCGCGCGCCAGATCAAACGTATTGTGGCCGGGAAGCCGCGCGAGGAGTTTGAGTATTTTGATAAAGGCAGCCTGGCGACGATTGGCCGTTCCCGCGCCATCGCCGACTTCGGCAAGCTGCACATCTCAGGATATTTTGCCTGGCTGTCATGGCTGTTTGTTCATCTGCTGTTTCTGGTTGGCTTCCGCAATCGCTTGTTTGTGCTGTTTGAATGGGCCTGGGCCTATCTAACTTATAATCACGGCGCGCGGTTGATCACGGAACCAGTTGAGAAAGAGCAGGTGGAAAAGCCAAGGGCCAAGGTCGGGTAGATTTTAAATTTCGAAATTTAAAATTTTAAATTTAAAATCCAACATGGCTCCCATTCTTGAAACCCAGCGCCTCATTCTGCGTCCGCTGGAACTGGCGGACGCGGAGCAGGCGCAGGTCTTATTCCCGCATTGGGAGATCGTTCGCTATATCAGGAATGCTGTGCCTTGGCCATATCCGCCGAATGGCGCTTACACGTATTATCGCGACGTTACTCTGCCGGCTGTTGAACGGGGCGACGAATGGGCATGGACGCTTCGCTTGAAACCCGCTCCGGACCAACTGATCGGAGCCATCAGCTTGTTCCGGAGTGAAACCGACAACCGCGGTTTCTGGCTGGGCTTGCCTTGGCAAAGGCAGGGCCTGATGACTGAGGCCTGTGACGCCGTGACCGACTATTGGTTTGAAGTGCTCAAATTCCCGGTGCTGCGCGTTCCCAAGGCCATAGCCAATGCCGCCTCTCGGCGCATATCGGAAAAGCAGGGCATGCGCGTGATTGCCACGGAAGACCGCGACTACGTTTCTGGCCGGTTACCTTCTGAAGTTTGGGAGATCACAGCGGAAGAGTGGCGCCGACGCAGAAAAGCGTTCTTATAAGCTCGTTTCCGCTGTCATCGGCCTCCGGTTCTCACTGAGACAATGCCCGTCCAGGCACAACCCGCAGATGGGCCATACACATCCTGCCATGCCCAATACCCTGACCCAATAAATGTTTGACTCAAGTGCCAAATAGTGTTTCACTCCCTTGCGAGCATTTAAGCCCTATTTCTGCGCGCTGAATGACTGGCCATTCATTTTGTGCATGGCAGCACGTTCACGCCTGAAGGAGATCCGCCAAATGAAGTCCAGAAACTTCATTCTTGCCCTACTTGTATTTGCTCTTCTGATGACGCCAACGCTCTTCTGCCAGGTGGATTATGCCACCGCGACTTTGCGCGGAACCGTAATGGACCAGGCCGGCGCCGTAGTCACCGGGGCCACAATCACGGCTACCAATACAAGCACCGGCATTTCCAAGGTGGTAAAGACCGGGTCTGACGGCGCGTTTCGTTTGTCGGCTTTGCCGCCCGGCCATTATCAGGTCACAACGGTCGCTACGGGCTTCTCTAAGGCGGTTTTCAAAGGGCTTGAACTTACCGTCGGCCAGAGCGCCGCGTATGACGTTCATTTGAAAGTTGGCGTGGCCAGTGAGGTGGTAGAGGTTACGGGAGAGAACATACCGTTGATTCAAACTGACCAGTCGCAGCAGGCCAACACCATTAATTCACTGCAGGTGCAGGAACTGCCGAA
The DNA here is from genome assembly GCA_036270475.1 of Candidatus Angelobacter sp. Lineage (GTDB taxonomy): Bacteria > Acidobacteriota > Terriglobia > Terriglobales > Acidobacteriaceae > Angelobacter. Next base: position 1,715 of record DATBCN010000324.1, read on the forward strand.
CCTGAATCGCAACTTTACCAATGATGTTTACACGCTTCCCGGAGTGAGCAACTCAGATTCCACGCGTGCGCAGAATCCCGGCTTTACCGGATACCTGACCACCGGCTTTTCCATTGGCGGCAGCAATGGCCGCAACAATCTTTCCACCATCGATGGCGGTGAAAACGAATATGGCACCGGTCAGTATCGCGTCACCAATCTGCCGGTGGATGCCATCCAGGAGTATCAGGTAAACCGCAACGCCTTTGCCGCCGAGTTCGGCTTTACAGACGGCAGCGCCATCAACATTGTGACCAAGAGCGGCGGCCAGAAGTGGCATGGTGACGCGTTCGGATATTTCCGTGACCAGCATACTGAAGCCACCAACTTCTTCAACGGGCTGGAAGGTTTCCCCAAGGCATTCAGCCAGAACGCGTACATGGGCGCCTCTCTGGGTGGGCCAATCGCGAAAGATAAGCTCTTCTTCTTTACCGCATATGAGTTCCAGCGGCTTGATACGCCGTTCTTCAACTTCATTACCAACACGCCTGAGGCTCTGGGGATCAGTACGCCGGGACTGGGCGTGGGCTGCCCTGCCCAGTTTTCCGCAAAGACGCCGGATCAACTGTGCTACATAAACGCCCTGAAAGCTTCAGGTGATCCGTTCCTGGTCGGCTTTGCCAACGGAATTACGCCGGGGCTGTCACCGCTTAATAACCCCCAGCTCAATACCATCCTCAATCGCGACAATGGTGTCTTCAATGCTCCAGACCGGCTGCACAACACAATTGCGCGCTTCGATTACCAGAAGAGCGAACGGGATTCTTTCGGTTTGCGTTTCGGCTACGTACACAATGACTTCCACTCTTCTCTCGCTGGCATCACGAATGCAACACCGGACAATTATGGACTGTTCGTAAGAGACTTCAGCATCCTCGGCACATGGACCCGCAGCGTCAACCAGAATCTGGCGAATCAGCTTCTTGTCCAGGTGGTTCCACGAAACCGGTCAAGCGCCATTCCGTCACATGACAACGGAATCAATTTCAGTCTGGGAACGCTGGGCGCGCCCGGACCGGGAGGAACTTCAACGTTCGGTGCTCCCTCGCTGGTTCCATATCTGGCGCACCAGCAGCGCTATCAATTTGAAGATGACATCACCTGGAACAGGGGAGCGCACACCTTCAAGTTTGGCGCTTCATACCGTCCGGCAAACTATACCGTGCAAAACAATCTGTGGTTCAATCCCGAATTTGATTTCAAGGATGGGCTTCTGGGGCTGATCGCGTTGGCGCCGCCCGCCGTACAGGGGCACCTGGTTGCGTTTAACCTGGGCCACGGGCTTCCTCCTACTGGACCACAGACCACAAATCTAAGCGGAGCGCAGTCCTTTGCCTTTGGCCTGCCCGTGGACGTGGTGGCCGGCTTCAATAATCCTGTCTGGCATGGCTGGGGACACTATTTTGGCAGCTACGTTCAGGATAGTTGGAAGGTGTCGCCACGGTTCACTCTGAACGGAGGCGTCCGCTTGGATTTCGATGGCGAGCCCTCGCCTCTGGGCGGAAAATTCTATGCTTCACCCAGGCTCGGTTTCGCCTGGGACGTATTCGGCAGCCACAAAACGGTTGTCCGGGGCGGGTCCGGCATTTATGTTGCGCCGGTTGACGTTCTCATTCCTTCCTACGGTTCGCTGCTGGATGGAAGCGGCCGGTACATCAATGAGGTGTTGCAAGTCCTGAGCCAAACAGATCCCAGAGTGGCCCAGCTCTGGGGGCTGGGGATCGCTACCGGCAAGCTGCCTTTCGGGCATTTGACTGCCGCGGACTTTGCTGCGGTCGGCATCAATACCACCACACCGGGCGCTTCGGTCGGCTACAGTGTGGCCCCGAATTACAAAAACCCTTACAGCTACCAGACGAGCCTGGGCATTGCTCAGCAGTTGAGCAGCAACATGTCACTGGAACTGGGCTACAACATGTACCATGCTGTCCACCTGCAAATGCCGGTGGAAACCGCGTATGCTCGCATTCCAGCCGGCGGATGTCCTGCAGCCGTACTTGCTGTCTTCCCCACGTGCACCGATCAAACCGGTGGGCCGCTCTATGCGCCCACGGGCAGCCAGTTCCAGCACACCACTTATGCTTCCAACGGCAGCTCCATTTATCACGGACTGACTACTTCACTCACCAGGCGGTTCAGCCACGGTCTCCAGTTCCAGGCAAATTACACCTGGAGCAAAACGATCGACGATACCATTGACTTTGCCAGCTTCCAGAACTGGTTCCGGCCGGATATGCTTGGCTCGTTCCGCGCCGTTTCGGTCTTTGACATTCCTCATATTTTCGTGGCGAATGCTGTTTACGTCACGCCGTTCAAGCCGGGCCAGGGTGCGCTCTCCGCTATTCTCGGCGACATCACCATCTCACCGATCATTACTCTGCGCAGCGGATTGCCATTCTCAGTTCGCACG
>DATBCN010000325.1:0-6346 GCA_036270475.1 Candidatus Angelobacter sp.
TTGCCGTTCGAGGCTGCAATTACCCCGGCCTTTGCCTCATCGGGCGAGAGAGAAAGAATTTTGTTGCTGGCACCACGAAGCTTGAATGAGCCGGTATGCTGCAGGTTTTCCAGTTTGAAGAAGACTTCAACATCATCGGCAGTCAAACCTGTAATTCGTTCGACCGGAGTTTCCCGGACCGCAGGTTTGATTCTCTCCGCGGCTTCTGCAACCTTCCGGGCCAAGGCGGTAACAGTTTCCGGCGTACCTTGGGACGACATCAGTCAGTCCAATCCGCTATGAATATGTTGGTTTCATGCGGCGCAGTCCCATTGCGGTTGGAGGCCCAGACAAGTTTCTTACCGTCAGAGGTGAACATGGGGAATGAATCGAAATCGGGATAAAAGGTGACTCGTTCCTGGCCGGTGCCATCCACATTGATCAGATAGAGGTCAAAGTCGCGCCCATTTTTAGGATCAGCCTGGTTGGAAGCGAAGATGATGCGTTTGCCGTCCGGCAAGAAGAAAGGCGCAAAGTTTGCCGCTCCATTGTGCGTGACCTGAGTTTTGTTCTTGCCGTCCACATCCATCACCCAGATTTCCAGATTGCCGGGCCGGATGAGGCCCTGAGCGAGCAGCGCTTTGTAGTCGGCAATTTCCTGCGGCGTTTTTGGATGCTCAGCGCGATACACGATCTTTTTGCCGTCATAGGACAAGAAGGGGCCGCCGTCATAACCCAGTTCATGGGTCAACTGGCGGACATGGCTTCCATCGGCGTCCATGGCGTAAATATCCAAATCGCCATTGCGAGTGGAAGTGAATACGATTGTTTTTCCATCGCGACTGATGGTGGCCTCAGCGTCATATCCGGGCGTTTGCGTCAACCGGCGAAGGTCACTGCCATCCGGCTTGGCCGTGTAAATGTCATACGTTGCATAGATGGGCCACACATAGCCTTTGGAATAGTCAGGTTTGGGCGGGCACTCGGCCGTTGCTCCGTGCGTGGATGAAAACAGAATCCTGTCCCCGGCAGGGAAGAAGTAACTGCAAGTGGTCCGTCCTTTGCCGGTGCTTACCAGTTTGGGCTGCGCGGGCTTTCCATCCGGCGTGGTGACGGGGATGGTGTAGATCTGGTCGCAGGGCACGCCCCCGCCCTGATGCTGGAAAATTAGCTGGCGATCGTCAGCGGAAAAGTATGCTTCGGCGTTTTGTCCGCCGAATGTAAGCTGGCGCACATTGCGCAGGTGTTTTTCTTCAGGCAGCGAAAGCGACGCGGATTTTGCCGGTATTGCGGCCTGCTGGGCGCGCGCGATTACAAGCAACGCCGCGGAGACCACCAGGACCACTCCCACTGCAACCACCTTCCGGAATCGACCAAACCTGAGCATAGAATTTCTCCGCATTTCCTGTGCTTTCTGGGATTTTATTAGGTTGGAGCTATTTCCGTTGTTCCAAAGTCACGCTGACCGTGAGCGGCTGTCCGTCTCGCATGACTTTTACCTCCACCACATCGCCCACTTTGCCGCGACGCAGAGCATCAGTAAAGTCATAAAGGTTCTTAATGGGACGGTCGCCGAACTGGACAAGCACGTCTCCACCTTTCAATCCGGCTTTGGCCGCAGGTGATCCTGGCTTTACGTCAGAAAACTTTACGCCGTTTTCCACCTGCCCAAAATCCGGGATCGAACCAAAGTAAGCGCCGTAGCCGCTGCCACCGCCGCCACTGCCGGACGACGGAGGTTTGTCTTCGACCACCGCTTTAAATTCCGGGCGTTCGGGCGCGGAAGCAATCTTCTCTGATACGTTTTCCACCAAATCCAGCAGCCGCACCGCAGCTACAGCGTTGATTTTGTCCCATGTGTCAGACGGCTTGTGATAGTCCGAGTGCAGGCCCGAGAAAAAGAAAAGCACGGGAATATGTTTGGCCACAAACGACGTGTGATCGCTGGAGGCAGGACCGCCCGCGGAATAGTCGATCTTAAACGAGGACTTGTTTGGCGCCTGATCGAGCAGGCCCTGAAACGTAGAGCCAGTGCCTACGCCTCCAATATAGAGTTGGTTATCCTTGATGCGGCCAATCATATCCATATTCAGCATGGCCACGGCTTTCTCAAGGGGCCGCGTTGGTTCCCGCACCCATTCCGCTGAACCAAGCAAGCCCAGTTCTTCGCCGGCAAACGAGGCAAAAAGAATGCCGCGGCGCAGCTTGCCCTTCATCGGCGCAAGACGGCGCGCCAGTTCAAGCACGCCAGCTGTGCCGGAAGCGTTGTCATCGGCCCCGGGATGAATCTGGCCAATCTGAGTTGGGGCAAGTGAATCAAAATTGCCACGGCCCAGGTGATCGTAATGAGCGCCTAGAACTACGTATTCGTCAGTCTGCCCGGGGAGATAGGCGAGCACATTGTTGACCGTGGCTCGCGTGGTTTCAATATCGACTTTCAAAATGAGGCGAAGATTGTCAGGAAGCGGGAAAGACGCCGGCTTGGTCGCGGCATTGATCTGGCTTTGTACGTCAGCCAGTGATTTTCCAGCCGCGCGCAGCCATGCGTCCACAACTTCGTTTTTTGCCTGCGCCAGTAAAATGCCGCTATTGACTGGGCCGTTGATGCTGCCAAAGGGCATCAGCAGGTCTTCTTCACCGTGGCCCAGATTTCCATTGACTATTACCACCGCCCTGGCACCGTGATTTCTGGCGTTGATGGCTTTGGTGATTAATTCAGCATGTTGGGTCAGGCCGGTATTGCCGTGCTTTGCGGCAAAGCCGGAGGGTTCATAACGCAGCACGACAACAATCTTGTCCTTAACGTCCAGATCTTGATAATCGTCATAGCTGAACTCACTGGCGGAAGCTCCATAACCGGCAAAGACAACCGGCCCGCTGGCTGAGCCAGATGCAGAAAAACTGAGAGGGACGAAATCCTGATGCAGTTTCAGCGCAGTCTTTGCCTGCCTGTTTTGGACCTGGAGGAAATTGTCCCCTTTCATCCGTGTGCCGGTGATCAGGCTGAATGGCTGAAAATAGGACCCAGCGCCGGCAGGTTCTAGACCAAGGCTTTTATAACGCCGCTCGATCAAATGGGCCGCGCGCGTGAGCCCTTTGCTGCCATCGCCGCGCCCTTCCATCTCCGGCGCGGAAAGATGTTTCACGTCATCCAGATAACGCTGGTCCGTGGTTTGAGCGTTGGCGGTGGCCGAAGAGAAAAGTAAGAGAGCAAACCCGAAGGCGAGGAACGCTCGTACGCGCCGTTGTGGCGCAAACGAGGCCGAGCCGTTGAGACTTGAAAGCAGGTTCCGCATGGTGGGTGAATGCAAGCGTAAGCGGGAAGGCGTGAGCTGTCAATTGTGATGCAAGGCCCCCACGATAGTCTTCCATGCCGGTCAAGCATAGCTCTAATGGATACGCGGGACCGTGACGCAGGTCACAGCATGGAGGCGAGGGCTGGATGAAACTTGTTTCATGACAACTTCATGCGCCTCACTCTCCGATCCTTCCCCGCTGCCATTTCGAGCGCGGCGCGTTGTGGCGGCCGTTCCGGTAGGAGCGAAACCAGGTATTACCAGGCTGCATGCTATTGCAGACCAGGTGATTTGCATGGTCGAGCCAAAGCTCTTCTTTTCCGTCAGCCACTGGTATGAGAATTTTGAGCCTGTAGCCGATGGGGAAATATGCCAGATACTGGATGGCTTGCTGGAACAAGAACCACAAATAGCGTGAATGGACGATTTTACGAGGGCGTCAGTCCCGGTTTACTTTTTTGTGCGGAAAAGCTTTAACGCCGGACAAGAATAGCTTGCAGCTTGCGGTCGGCAGCGGGAAAACGGCGGCGAAGCGCGCTAACCCAGCGCCGCGCCCACTCGTACTCCACCGATAGGATCGACAAGCCGATCAACAGAAAAAGAACGCCGGGAAGAACAGGCAGCAACAGTCCTATCGCACCCAGCAAAAGCAGGGTCCAACCCGCCGCGATAAGAGCCATGCGCTTAATCATTCCGCCTAATTGGATGCAAAGAGACAGCGTTTCGATCCACTTCATTATCCGGAATAGTTATCGGCGGGCGACGCGCGAGACCGAATCGTGGTTTACGTGACTTGAGTAACGAAGGCAAGCCCTGTTGATTGATCGGGGCAGCGATTGGGACATCGGTTAATGTCCGGTGAGTCGTTTGCCACGCGAGCGCGCAGAGGTTTGTGGCCCCTCTTGCCCGTCATCTTCCGGGACGGACGGAGCAAGCAGCGCTTTGATCGCGGACTGATATGTCATTGACGGAGGGGTGGCGCGGTAATGGGAATCGCTCTCGCGGCGCGCGAAATGGAACGAATCCAGGAAAAAGACCCGGCCTTTTACGTCAACATTTAAAGTGGTGACACGCCAGGTCCCAGGAGACAATTGGGTCTGGGCAATTTCGTAAATGCCGCCTTTCGACAGACGGCCAAAGATCCCCCAGCCGAAAGAAACGTCCTTGACCAGCTTGCCCTGGACCTCAACAATGCGTTCCTGGAGCGGCTCTATAAGCATGGCGCCTTCCATGCCGCGATACATCTGGGTTTCGCGGTCTTTGGGAGAGAATTCAGGATTGGGAAAGAAATTAAAACGCAGAAGGCCTTTTTCCTCTCCAATAAAGTTAAAGAAAAACGCCCGGGGAAAGGCCCGGACCATCCGGATGCGCCGCTGGGTTTCCGCTTTCTGGTCCTGCAATTCGTTTTTCACGGCGTCCCGGTCAGACAAGAGCTTTTCCAGCCGATGCGCCTGTTTGCTTTGCTGCTCAGGCGTGAGCGGCTCGTCACGGAAGCGCACGATCTTGTCCACGCGGCCTTCAGCGGTCTCAATGACTGAGCGTGTTTCCGTCCCCCAGGCCCATTCCAGCCGCTCTTGAAACTGGAAAAGAACAGGTTTTTCAAGGGCATGCAACTCATGGTCCGTCGCGCGCGATATCAGTTCAAGATGTCTGGAAGTGGCAGTGCCTTTGGCTGTTTCTGCAGGAGCAAGAATAGCGGCGAAAATCAATAAAGCAGTGATGGCGCGCGGAACATTCGGCCAAGACTGGAATTTCATGGTTCAACCGCTTGTTTCATGGTGGCCTTGACCCGAATGGCCTGAAGGCTGGAAGCGTCAAAGCCGCCGCCCAGTGCTTTCACCAGTGAGACCGAGGTTGTCAGCCGCTGGCCCAGGATCTGCGTTGCCAGGCGCTGGGTATCCAAAAGGTTTTGCTCCGCATTGATTACATCAAGATAGGTCACGAGTCCGCCTGTGTACCGGTCGCTGGCGATCTGCAGGGCACGCTGCGAGGCATTTACAGCCAGTTGCTGGCTTTCCGCCGCCTGCGCCAGCACACCCAGCCCGGAAAGAGCATCTTCAACTTCCTGAAATGAAGTAAGGACGGTCTGACGGTAGTTGGCGACCGAAGCTCCATAAGCGGATTTGGCAAAGTCCACCTGGGCGCGCCGTCGTCCGCCGCTCAGGACGGTTTCCGCAACATTGGCGCCCAGCGCCCAGAACCCGGTGGAGGCGCTGATGAGCTTGCTGATGTCACTGCTCTCAAATCCGCCGCCGCCGGAGATGCTGATGCCGGGATAAAAGGCGCTCGTAGCCACGCCGATCTGTGCGTTTTGCGCGGCCATCTGCCTTTCTGCCTGCGCCACATCAGGGCGGCGCTCCAGCACGTCAGAGGGTACGCCGATTGGCACCCTTGGCGGCGCAAGCGCCAGAGGCTTTACCGGGACATTGAACGCGGAGGCAGGAACTCCGACCAACGCGGCAACGGCATGCTCAAACTGCGCCCGTTGGCGGCGCAGGAGTGTTGCCTGCGTCCTGGTGGAGTTGAGCAGCGTTTCCTGCTGGGCCACGTCCAGACCGGAAGCGATGCCGCCGGTATGGCGATTTTGCACCAATTGCAACGACTTGGATTGGTATTCAACGGATGCGTCGACCACGGCGATTTCCGCATCGAGCTCACGCAGCGTGAAATAGTCCACCGCCAGCTCAGACGTAACGACCAGACGGACATTCTCCAATCCGGCTGCTGAGGCCTGATAGGCCGCGTTCGCGGACTCAACACCACGCCTGACGCCGCCAAAAACATCAGCTTCCCACGTAAGATTGAAAGGGATTAGAAAATCGTTTGCTGTTGATGGCGAGGCCAGCGGAATTCCGGTGGTGGTTGGCTTGCCGGCAGAGTTGCGTGCCCGCTGCGCGGAAACCCCTGCGCCGAGCTGGGGAAACAACCCTGACTGGCTGATGCGCGCTGAAGCCCGCGCCTGTTCCAATTGGTTACGGGCAATCCCGATTGTCTGGTTCGCTTTTAGCGCCTGGGTTTCATACTGGTTTAGCTCATCATCGGCAAAGGTCGTCCACCAAGCTCCTTTGGCG
>DATBCN010000326.1:0-19493 GCA_036270475.1 Candidatus Angelobacter sp.
GCCGCGCGATCAAGGCACGCTACAAACAGAAAATAATTGTCCTTGCTCTCCGAGTAAATGAATTCAGAAGGATCAATTCCGTTGACCACATATCGCGGACTTCCATAGGCGCGCGCCAGCGTGCGTGAGACAAAAATCCAGTTGTCCTGCGCCAGGCCCCGGTCAATGCCGCGTTCCGCCAGGTCTGTGTGGCAGGTCCTGACCCACGGCTGCGGGAAGTCTGATTTCCGCACCTGCAAGTCCACCTTCTGGCGGTGCGCGATGTCCACGGAGGGAAGAGCACGCTCCGCAACCCAGCGGACGCCCTCAGGCAAAGGCTCTTGATTGAGTTGGACCTGGTAATGGACTTCATGGCCCAGCTCCGCCAGGCCTTTCACAATCAAATCCGTGATGCGCAGACTGGCCAGACCCTGCGTGGAGACAGGATATGCCCGCGCGGGATAAATATCTTGCCGCGTAACCAGGATGCGCAGGCGATCAGACATGCTTGGTCAGTTTCCTCCACGGATTGCGCGGAATACGGCGATCAAAAATCCACAAGCCCATCCACGCACGCCAGCCATGATCCATTGCTGCGGTGCGCGTCAACATGGTGCATGCCGGAGACGTTCCACGCGCTGCCATCCGGCGCAAGCACTGGTGATTCCGCAACTTCATGTTCCTGGTACGTTTTGGCCGTGAGTTCGGTAATTTCAAAGGCCCGCACCTGCTTGCCGTATGTTGGCACGCAATCCTGGGTAAAGCGAACCAGCCGGCCATCATACTGCAGCACTCTGCCTCCGGGACGGGCCACGCTTTTGTTGCCAGAGATGATCGGGCTTAAAGGATGCTCGCTCCAGCTGGAGAACAGATCGTCCGCAACATAAAGATTAAGCGTGTCATGCTGGTGCGGCGTCGGGCAGGTGTAGAGCCACCATTTCTTATCGCGAAAAAAGATGGATGGATCGGCGTGTTTGCCGGGAACCAGGTCTTTCACGATCGTCCAATAGTCAGGAAAAGATGTGGCGCGATAGAGACGCACTGCCTCAGCACCCAGCGTTTCAGGGACCATATAAAACTCGCCCTTCCACTGAAAAACGCAGGGATAGGAGAGATGAAACGGTTCCTGCAGAACGATCCGTTCATAGCGCCACGTCAGGCCGTCAAGGCTGGTGGCACGGCCAATCTCGCCCCGGTTAGGCTCGTTATTCAACACTTCAAAGAACATGTGCCACAGGCCATCCACATGCAGCATGAACGGATCGGCAACAAAGCGGGCGGGAACGTCTGTCACGTCGGCGGCGGAGATCACGGGATTGGTCGCCCCGGCAGCAGGCTTGAGCCGCAGTGGAGAGTCTCCGGCATACATTGCAATGGACCATTTCCATGGCCGCGTGGCGTCTTTTGAGCGTTGTCCTATGGCGTTGGGATTGGTCGTATTCATCGGGTAAGAGGTGATTTTATCTGCTCACTGCCTTGCACGGTTTCAAAAAATGCTGGTGAGAAAAAATCGTGCAAGAAAAAATGTGCTTAGGAGTGGCCTCCGGCGCCGTTGGCTGTTCCCACCAGAGACGTATCAGCATGTTTTGCATGGAGCAGAGAGCAGGAACTTGCCCTGATAATCAGCCAGGCCTGATCGTTGAGCGCTATTCCAGCCGTCTCTTTGGCTGTTCTGGGCAATCGCACCTTGAAATCCACGCCGGAGTCCACGCGAACAATGATGATTGCGCCTTCAGGATCAATCTGCTGTATGCGTCCGCCAATCACGTTGCAACCACCCAGCATCTCAGGCCGGGCGGCGGCAAGCAGGATATCAGCCGAGCGGATGCCAAGGCGTACTTGTACGCCTGGCTCTACCGGAGCCAATGGAATTTCCATCTCACAGCCAACTTCGGCAATGCGGCAGGTCATGGTTTCCTCCTCTTCGTGAAGTGCAACTATCGTTGCGTCTAAGAGGTTCTCAAAGCCTGAGGCATGCTTTCTGAATTCACGGCCCGGAGTTGACGCAACTTCACGCGGAGGCCCTTCCGCAACAACCTGTCCCTGATGCAGGGCAAGGGCATGTTCTCCCAGGGCAAAAGCTTCCTCATGGTCGTGCGTGACATAAAGGATAGGAATCCGCCGCTCATCGGTCCATCGGCGCAGGTCTTCAATAATATTGGCTTTCATCCGCGTATCCAGAGAAGACAATGGCTCGTCAAGCAGCAGAATGCATGGCTCAGTGACCAGAGAGCGGGCCAGGGCAACACGCTGCTGCTCGCCTCCTGAAGTTTCGCGCGGCAGGCGCTTGCGCAAATGCGCAATGTGAAATGATTCCAGAATGCTGGCCATGCGGTGTTCGCGCTCCGCCGCGTTCAGCCGGTGCAGGCCGTAGCCAACATTGTCCTGCACGGTCAAGTGAGGAAAAAGGGCGAGGTCCTGGAAAACAAAGCCGATGTTTCGCGCCGCTGTTCCCAGGTTAATTTTCTGGTTGCTATCAAACAGCACCCGTTCGCCAATGGCGATGCGGCCTAATTCAGGATCACATAGTCCGGCAATACAGCGGAGAAGAGTGGATTTACCGGCGCCGGAATGCCCCAGGACCACCGTGACTCCCGGCAGCGCCGTGAATTTTGTTTCCAGCCGGAAGCCGGGGTGTTTGCTTGTTGCATAACGTTTGCTCAGACGCACGTCAAGGGCGCGTTGCGGTTCAATCAGTGGATATGGTACGGCCAGGGCGTTCACGCTATTTTCTCCTGCGGGCCCAGACGTGTCACAACATCGGCATAGCCTGTAAGCCGGCTGAGCAACATGGAAACGGCAACGGCGGCCGCTGCCAGCAGCACCAGGCAAAACGCGGCAGGCAGGGAACCGGTAAGCCCGTCAGACTCAAATTTCACCCACATATAAACGGGCAAAGAGTGAGGATTGTATGCCATGATGAGCGTGGCCCCGAACTCACCCAGGGCGCGGATCCAGGCCAGAGTAATTCCCGCCGCAATGCCAGGCCAGGCCAGTGGCAGAGAGACGCGCCAGAAAATCCGCCAGCGTGAATCTCCCAGCGTGGCCGCTGCCTGCTCCAGCTTTATGTCCACACTGGAAAACGCCGCCAGAGCGGACACCACAACAAACGGCGACGCCACAAAGATCTGCGCCAGAACAATTCCCGCCAGATTGTTGGTGAGTTCAACATTGGTTGCATCCAGGGCCCTGCCAAACATGCCGTAAGGGCCAAATGTCTGCAAAAGCAGGATGCCGCCCGCAAGATCAGGCACCACCATGGGCAGGAATACCAGGCTGATCCAGAGACGCTTTGCCGGAAGATTGACCCGGGCAAGAAGATAACCAAGCGGTACGCCCAGCACCGTCATGATGCCCATGGCGATGGTTGAAGCAGAAATTGAAACCTTGAGCGCGGCCCGCGCCTGCGGATGCGCCAGGTCGGCCATCCACTTTGACCAATGCGCGCTCATCAGTAGATTGGCGATCGGGAGCAGGAGATCGATGAGAAGCAGGCTGCCCATCACTCCAAAGACGATCAGCGTCGGGTTGAAATGGCGTTTCATGGCTTGAATGGTCCTGCGTTGAATTCACGGAGCTCTGCCGGGACCTGGGTGACGTCGCCGCCCACCTGATGTTCCACGTTGCCCAGCCCGTATTGCTGCAACAATTTGCCCGAGGAAAGCAGGAAGCGCGCAAACGCCAGCGCAGCTTCGCGGTGCTTTACCGTTTCAGGAACCGTGATGGTAAAAAGAATGGGCGCGCCGGCGACGTGTTTGCCGGATGGAGTGGTATAGCTTTCCCGGCCATAACGGGCGGCAAAATGAGGATCGCCCAGGTTGATTTCAGCCGGAAGGTTGATGAAGGGCAGTTTATGGGCCACTACTTCATGTTTATAAAAAATGCCGGCGTCGAATTGACCTGATTCCACGCGGGCCAGCAGCACAATCTCCGGAAACACCTGCGCCGGATTCATGTCTGTCCCCAGCAACGCAGGAATGTCCAGACGGTGATAATGCTCTCCTGCAAGACGAAACATGAACAGAGTGCGATAGCCCTTGGGATCGATACTGGGGTCGCCACGGCCAAAGCGCACGCCGGGCAACTTCAGGATTTCATACCACGGGAGGCTTCCGCCTTCAACCTCTTTGAACTTTGCGGCGAACCTGCTGTTGGGGTTATAGGCAAGCACTAGCTGCGATGATGCGAGCACGCTAAACCATTTCACCAGTTTGCCATTTTGCGGACCCATCAACACCTGCTCATTCACTGCGGGGTCCGCGCTAATAAAAATGTCAGGCGTTCGCAAGTGGTCATGGATCAGTTGGGCCGCGCCCATGGAACCCTGCGCTTCTCCCTGATACTCATAGCCTGTGGCCTGGACAAATGCCGGTCCGACGCCATTTTCCATGACTGCCGCCAGAGATCCGGCGTACAGGACGGAAACAGTTTTCTCGGGAGCACTGGCTGGAAGCACGGCAGTCGGGAACAAAAGACACAAGAAAAAGAGACAACTTCCGGCGCGCAGCCATTGATTTGAGCGCTTCCACCACACTTCAGGGGCCGTCATTTTCATTGAAAGATCGATTCTCCGGTGTCGTCCGCGTCGTTATGGTTTGTAAAATGACGGATCGTGCCGCTCTCCCAGCAAAGACTTTCCGATCGTTGCCAAAATCTGGTCGTCATTATCATGCCGGACATAGAACGAGAGGTCGCGGTAGATGCGCTCCAGCGCGCTGGGACGGTTCAAGCTGCGCGCCCCGCAGGCGCGTATGCATAGCTTGACCGTCTCTTCCGCAAGATGCTCCATGGTGTGTCGGGCGCGGCTGCCCGCAAGCTGGGCTTCATCGTGCCTGCCGGTCTCCCACATGCGGGCCACATGCTGCAGCCACAGGTGGCCGGTCTCAACGTGAATGGCGCTCTGTGCGATGTGGTGCTGGATATAAGGATCAGCAGTTTTGTTTTGCGACGAGACGTACTCCACGGCAAATTCATAGGCCGCTTCCGCCGCTCCCAGAAAAGTTGCCGCATAATGCGGAATGAAACAGGTCTGCCAGCCATCCAGCAGATATTGACCAGGACGCCCAATAAGGTTCGCCTCGGGGATAAAAGTGCGATTGAAGCGGACCACATGGCTGGCCGTGCCGCGCATGCCGATCGGGTCCCACCAGGATGAATCGACGCTGACCGAGGCATCGGAGAGGTCGCACGCCAGCAGGAGTTGTGAATCCACTGATCCGGTATTGTGCCGTGCTCCACCCGGACCTGCAGTACTCACCAGAAGGATGGCCCATTGTGCTCCTCCGGCACTGGTGGCAAATGCCTTGTTGCCTTCCACCGTCCAGCCGCCTTTGACCCTTGTGGTATAGGTGCCGAATTTCATGGTTTCGAGCGATGCACGCGCCTGCGGTTCACCGCTCCAGGCCACCCACGTCTCGCTTTTTTGCATCACGCCATTGAACCAGCGTTCTTTCTGCTCCGGTGTTCCCATACCGTCCACCAAAACCAGGGAGTTGCAGTGGCCCTCCCAGCAGCGCGCCAGAGACAGGTCAGCTTTGGCAAGCTCCTTGGTGATGAGCCAGAGAGTAAAAACATCGCCGCGATACGGCCCCAGTCCCAGGCCGCCATGCTCGCGCGGGACAACGGCGCCTAGCATGCCAGCGCGGAACAAATCGGTGAAGTCTTCCGCCGGGAATGCCGCTGCGCGATCATATGCGGCCGCGCGCGGAGCAAAATTCTTTTGCGCCAGTTCACGTGCGCGGGCGATAAGTTCTTTCTGCGATGGGTCAAGTTCCAAATTCATTGGGCAACAACTCCGGCGTTTACAAATTCTCTTAACGCGAGCAATTTCACGTTCCGCACGTTGATCTCATGGGCTGCATTTCAAAAAACTCTTGCTCAATCTCAATGGGCTGAAGAGGCGTGATGGTAGAACCGGACGTGCCGGACATCACTGCGTCGCGCCCAACGCTCCGCGGCATCTCCATTCCCACCATCATTTCAAATTGCTTGCGCACCTGGGTCAGCACCACGTCATAGCCGTCGATGACGGTGCCGCCGCGCGTGTGGATTCCGGAAACTAGCGGCGTAGGGCGCGTTCCATAAGCCAGATCAACCACCACTGTGTCGCGGCTGAGTGAGTCAATGGCAAAGGGAAGCGCCTCATCCTCGCGGCCAATCGGCGTGGCGTTCACCAGCAGGGTAAAGCCCTGGGCCTGGAATTCTGACAGCAGGACAAAGGGCAAACCCAGAAGCTGGGTGGCGCGGTCACCGCGTTCCTTGCCGCGATTGACCAGCGTCACGTCGATGCCCGATTGCTGCAGCGCGGCGGCCACGGCACGGCCAGCACCGCCGCAGCCAATCACGGCTGCCTTGCGTTGTGCCACTGCACCGTCGTGTCCATTTGCCTGCTCTGGATGGAGTGAGGCCACGCTTTCAGGGTCGGTGGTATGGGCCTCCCACACGCCGGCCCGATGAACGAAAATATTGGATGCTCCGGCCCGGCTGACCATGGGGCTGCGCAGTCCGGCAACTTTAAGCGCCACTTCCTTGTGCGGTGAAACAATGGTGAGCCCCTGAATTGGAATTCCCAGTGACTCAAGCAGCGGCGAGGCAATCATCTCCTTCCAGAACTCTTCAAAACACTCCACATGGAAGGGGAGAAACAATGCCGGATAATTCAGCGCACGGTATCCCGCATTGTGCAGCCGGGGCGAGGGCGACTGGAAGATCCTGTTTCCCACCATGCCGTACAACTCACTTACCTGGGGCAGCGATGGGAAGCCGTAGTCGGAGATCAGTTTGTTGATGGCAGGTTCGCCGGCAGCAGAAGTCTGGGCCCCGGCGTGGCCAAAAAGAAAAGGCGCGCCAAAAAAAGGCGACAACAAACGGCTCCAAAGGCCGAACGGTCCCTTGCAGAAGGCAGTCACGTCATTCCGGCCCAGCGCCTGCAGAAAAAGCAGGGTCTCAAGTCCGTCACTGGTTTTGCCGCTGGTCACGGTCAGGCAGTAGGAGTGCGCCGGCACGGTGCGGACCTCGTTAAACTTGCGGCGAAGTTCATCGCGACCGCACGCCGTGCCGCTCCACGAGATCATTCGCTTATAAGGAGGAATGGCGCTGAGCAATTCAGGAGTGAGATCGGTTTCCGCTTCCAGTTCAAGCAGATCGTAGTGCGTCGCTGCGGCAAGAATAAGGCTGTGTCTTTCCGCGATTGGTCCGGCAAAAACGCCGCCGTGCCTTAAGCTCTGGAGCGTATAGAGAAGTCTTCCCGGAAAAAGACTGCGCAGGCGTATTGCTGCTACAGGTCCGGCCATGTCTGCCCGCCATTGCAGCCATGCAACCGATGCGGGAAGGTTTGTGATTTCACGTACAGCGGAAGACAAGGGCGCTGTGAGGGTTGCAACGAGCGCAACGTTAGCCATCCTGCTCTTTCACCTCACCAAGAACCTGACTCGAAAGACCGCAGCAGCGAATCACCCCGCGCAAAAAGCAAGGTCAATTTGCTCAGTAACGCGCACATGATCTTTTGAGGGAGGCTAGTCGCTCTGCCGTGGACTGTCAACAAATTTAAAATCTTAGACGGCAAAATTTCGTTAACGGAAACTGGAAGATTAAATAATTCCCAAAGTGGGGCAAGAATCCCATTTTGGGATTTGGTTAAAATGCACGATTTGCTGTGCGATGCTCATGGTGTGAACCTATTTGCATTGTGATGTCGGGAGTTTGCTGCCGTAACTATTTTGCTTCAGCTTTTTGCGCTTCGCCTGGCTGACAGCGCTTCAGTAAACCACATCAGTTCGTCAAAAAACTTTCGCGCAGTCACGGTAAATTTCGGGTCGGTAGGATTGCCCTCCGCATCAAATGCCTCCTGCACACGCGCCACCATCAGGCTGGCAGGAATGGGAACGCCGCCCAGGTGTAAGACTACCTGGCGCAAGCCATTCAGGCAGAGGATGCCGCCAGTCTCAACCGCTGAAACCGTGATGATGCCGAAGGGTTTACGCTGATACTCATGTTTAAGATAATCCAGCGCGTTTTTGAGCACGCCAGGATAGCCTCCGCTATATTCGGGAGAGACAATCACAATCGCATCAGCCTGCGCGATTCTGACGCTGAATTCCCTGACGCTGGCGGGCGCATCGTCACGAAACCGGAGCCGCTCTTCCATCATGGGCAGATCCAGTTCCTTTAGATCCAACAACTCGGCCCGGACGCGGTCCAATTGCTTTAGCCAATCAAGAGCAAACTGGGCGACCTTGGCGCTCTCTCGGTTGCGCCTGATGCTGCCAAGGATTACTGGGATGAAGTACATCGGGCCGCCTTCATGGAGCAAGTTGGTGAATCGAGCAACATACAATAAATGATCGGGCAAATGCGCGTCTTCTATTTATGAATGCATTCTAATTTGCATTTGCCGGCTTTGATGCACACACCGCCGGCAGACCACAGCCGCAAAAAAATCAAACGTATCCTAAGTCTCTGATTCCTGACCAGTTTCATCCGAGCCAGCTATCCAGGCAACAGTTCTTGATGCAACAAATCCAGAATTCCTGCGTTCAACGTATTGAAAGAGATGGCGTTTAACAAAAGGCCTGACATTTTGTGTCATATGTTTGTGGAAATAGCGGTGAAACGATGTCAGGTCAATTACCACTATTTACATAACGAAGGTACCAGGCCACATGGCCCAGTTACCTGAGAACGAGCCCAGAATGTGCCGAAGGTTGCTCATGAGGTGGTTTTGAAAACGACTTCCTCAAAAATCTTAAGCAACAGCGGGAGGAGATTGTGAAGATTTTAGACGCTTTGTTCGGATGCTGGCACCAACGCATCAGTTTCCCTCAGACCAGCAAATCAGGACAGCGACGCTGTGAGGCTGCCATGCAGACAGGAACCTACGTGGTATGCCTCGACTGTGGTTCCGAGTTCGCTTACGACTGGAAAAAAATGCGTGTTCTCTCCCCCAATGAGAAGAAGCCATTTACCCATGCGCGTGTGGAAGTTGAGGCAAACGGCTAAAGGGAGAGGTTAAGGGCCATGAAAAAGCAGTGGTTCCGTGCGGTAGAGTCGGCGGCTATGTTGTTCGGCTATTTTTGGTACAACACCAGTATTCATACCGTGGTGGCAAGAATTCTTGCGTAGATGCAGGTGCGCGCAGCCTGTCTTCCGGGAGGTTGCACGCAACCCTCAGGCATTTGGGCACAGCCGGCAATGGCTGTGCTTTTATTTTCTGTCAGCTAAAGATTCAACGGACAACTTCACGCCCTTACCGTATCCAACCGATGAAGCTACCGACGAAGGCTGGTCTAATTCCAGAATCGCCACCCACTCTGCCCTGCTTCTGGCCAGAAAGACGATTTTGCCGTGCAGGAATTCCGCCGCCAGGTCCGGAGACACATCGCGATGCGAGCAAAAGAAACGCTGGTTGAGTTTTTCCCAGCGCTCAGAGCGGATCCACGGCGACGTCTCATTCTTGGTGGAAAACAGATAAGCCACCTGATACTTTGAGCGCATCTGGCGCGCCTTGACCATCTCTTCCACCGTAAAGTCGTTTACCGGGACCAGCGAAAATGGTTGTGATATGTAACCTAAGTAGGGCCGGGAGA
This sequence comes from Candidatus Angelobacter sp., assembly GCA_036270475.1. Lineage (GTDB taxonomy): Bacteria > Acidobacteriota > Terriglobia > Terriglobales > Acidobacteriaceae > Angelobacter. Next base: position 9,564 of record DATBCN010000326.1, read on the forward strand.
GTTCGTCAGTGGCCGGCCACGCCGTGAGGATGGTGGAATTCTGCTCGTGCTGCTCCAGAAACTTCGCCGCCTGCGTGTGCAGTTCCACGAAATCCTTGTAGGTCAAGTTGTCTTCCGGCGCGATCCTATAGGGCGGATCAAAGAAGAGCGCCAGCACAAAGACAATCACCATGACCGCGGCAGGCCATTCCCAGCGCGCAATGCGCCGGTGCAAGGTTGACATGCCAATCAGGACCACCAGCGGATATGCGGGCAGCAGATAGCGTGTGAGCAGCGCGCCGCCCAGCAGCGAAAAAGCGAGCAAGTGCGCCAGCATGATGGTCCCAAACTGCAGTTGTACAGGAACGACGATGCGCGGGCGTTCGCCGGACCGGTCTTTGACCGGCGGAAAGAACATTGCCACGACCGTGGCCGCCGTGAGCGCCAGCATGTTCATCGCCCCAAAGAGATGCCAAATTCGCTGCGCCAATGCCAGCAGGAAGCGCAGCGGACTGAGCGCCTGGGTGACGTTGTATTGGTAGAAGTCCGCATTGCCAAAAACTCTTCCCGTGGCATGGTAGTGGTAGCCCAGCCAGCACAGCAGAGGCAACACTGGGACCAGTGCAATCACTGCGCGCTTGAACCGGTTGCTGCCTGCGTCACCGCTCGGCTGGATGATCTCCCAAAGCGCAAGCGCCAGCGGCGTGATGACAGCGGTTTCCTTGCTTAAAACAGCCAGGCAAAAAGTAAACTGCGCGGGCCACGCCCGGCCTTCAATGTAAAGCCTGATCCCCCAGAGCGTGAACGCCGCAGCCATTAGGTCCGCATGCGTCAAAGAGCTCTGCACAAAAAAGACCGGATAGAGCGCGGCAGCAATGGTTGTAGCTACAGCAACGCCGGTCCCGGCCAGCCGCTTAGCCAGCAAAAATACATTCGTCAGCGCTAGTGCCGCCAGCAAAAGCATGGCTACGCGCGCCACGGCAGGCTTCCATCCGCATAGGGTAAACCACAGAGCCAGGTACGCCGCGGAAAGCGGCGGATGCCCGGTATCCAGCGTCGTTTTGGCGATCAGCGAGTGAGAGTGCGTGAGATCGTAAGCGGCAGGAACGTAGAACCCGGCTTCATCCCAGAAGAAAGGCAAGCGCAACAGAGGCGCGTGCAAAAGAAGGACCGCCACAAAGATCAACAGGAAGATCCGCGCAAACGATAACTGCGGCAACCGGTTAGTGTGCGATGTGGTCAATGATTCTGTGTCTCACAGAAAAAGGATGCCGTGGCCCTAGCCTGTGTATTAATTGATTTGCCCTTGTTGCGCGGCGATGGAGGGATCAAGTTTGATTTCCCCGAAGGTGCCTTCATATTGGCGGACATTCTGTTCCAGGATCGTCAGCAGCGCTTTGGCCTGTTGCGGGCTGAGATAGATCCCCTGAAAGTTCTGCACTTCCACGTCTTGCGCCGTGACCGGCTGCAAGCGCCCAAACACCAGCAGAAAGTCCCAAACGCTTACGCGGATCTGGATGGAATTAGCGTAGCTGTCACGATAATCGGCCGCATTGACCAGGCGGATATTGGGCTGCTGGGGAATCGTCATGGTGATGGCTCTCTCCTGAAGAGTAAAGGTTCACCATAACAGAAGTAGGCAAGCGCTGGAAGCGCCGCGCCTGCCAATTGGCTTGCGACCGCCAGGTCCCGCGGTTCATTTATAATGCTCGCGCTGCCAAGTGGCCATTTTTTCAGGCCATTTTCTTTTTGCGGGGCCATTCTTTATGGATACAAGCATTATTGACGTTCACGCGCGTGAAATTCTTGATTCGCGCGGCAATCCCACGGTAGAAGCCGAGGTCACTCTGGGTGATGGATCGATCGGACGCGCTGCGGTCCCGAGCGGCGCTTCCACCGGCGAGCATGAAGCGGTCGAGCTGCGTGATGGCGACCAGCATCGTTATCTGGGCAAGGGCGTGCAGAACGCCGTGGGCAACGTCAACATCAAGATCGCCGACGCGCTCCAGGGGCTTGACGCCGCCGACCAGCGCCGCATTGATGACACCATGATCGAGCTGGATGGCACGCCCAACAAAGCCAAGCTCGGCGCGAATGCGATTCTTGCCGTGTCCATGGCCTGTGCCCGCGCCAGCGCCAATGCAATGAAGACGCCGCTGTACCGCTATCTGGGCGGAGTGAGCGCCAGCATTTTGCCGGTGCCTATGATGAACATTCTCAACGGCGGCGCGCACGCCGACAGCAATGTAGACTTCCAGGAATTCATGGCCATGCCCGTGGGCGCGGAAACTTTTTCTGAAGCGCTGCAATGGGGCGCGGAAATTTTCCATACGCTCAAAGGCGTTCTGAAAAAGCGCGGATACAACACCGCCGTGGGTGATGAAGGCGGTTTTGCTCCGTCACTCAAAGCCAATGTTGAGGCTATTGAACTGATTCTTGAGGCCATGCAGCAGGCCGGCTTCCGCGCCGGCGCGGACGTCGCCATCGCACTTGATCCCGCGGCCAGTGAATTTTTTGACAAAGCAACGGGCAAATATGTCTTCAAGAAATCAGACCAATCAGTGAAATCCTCTGAAGACATGGTGCGTTTCTGGGCGGACTGGGCGCGACAATATCCCATTGTCTCCATTGAGGATGGCCTTGCGGAAGATGACTGGAAAGGCTGGCGTCTGTTGACCGATGAATTGGGCGACAATATCCAGCTTGTGGGCGACGATCTTTTTGTTACCAATACTGAACGTCTCAGCCGCGGCATTGATGAAGGCGTGGCCAACTCCATCCTGATCAAGGTCAACCAGATTGGCAGCGTCAGTGAGACGCTCGATGCGATTGACCTAGCCAGGCGCAATGCATATACCGCCGTAATGTCGCACCGCTCAGGCGAGACCGAAGACACATTTATCGCCGATCTTGCCGTGGCCACCGGTACCGGCCAGATCAAGACTGGATCAGCTTCGCGCACGGACCGAATCGCCAAATACAACCAGCTTCTGCGCATTGAAGAGGAGTTGGATGAAGGCGCCCGCTTCCTGGGGCTTGAAGCCTTGAACTATGAAGGCGATCCAGGCGAAAAAAAGAGCGCGTAAAACCACGCGCTCGTTGAGATTCGTATATTTGCGGACGGGCGAATGGCCGCAGCCTCAACCCGTCCGCATCAAGCCTGACCTAGTCGCGCTCCCATTGATTCATTGCGCCTTGCTGTGAACCGCCGCCGGCTTCATGCATTTTTTCCCATTGCTGCTGCGTGAGAGGCTGGATTGCTTCCAGCTTCTTCTTGTGCAACCCGGAATTGATTGCCGGCAGTTGTTTCTCCTTGAGTTGGTCAAACTCTTTAATCACATCCTCCAGTTCGCGGCCCAAGGCGTCCGTGCGTTCCACCTGGGAGTTTGTGGGCTTGCCGTCATAGTTATTTACGTCGCCATAGACGTTGGTCAGGTATTCGCGGATGCGCTCTTCACCTGTGATTGCGCCGCCCTCCTTGGTGGCGACAATCTTTGAGCGCAACGCATCCACTTGTTGTGAGAACTGCTGCAGGTTGTTGCGCAATGCGTCATTGGCCGGGAGCTTGGCTGTGCGCGCCGTTGCCGTATCGCGCAGATTTACCATGGAGTCCACGGCAAAGCTCATGCGTTCCAGCATTCCGTAAAGTTTCATGGCCAGGTCAAATTGCTGGCGGCGGTCCTGCTCGTTGTATGTGGCGCGTGGATCAAGCACCAGTTTGAGCTTTGACGTATAAACATTGTCGCCCTTGGTCATTTTTACCGTGTACGTTCCCGGCAGGACGCGCGGCCCAGTAGCAGCTCCAAAAGCAGCGCTGGCCGCGGGCGGCACGGTTGGCGGCTTTAGTCGCATGGACCACGTCGCCCGATTCACGCCCCGATGCTTGCTGCCTGCGATTGTGTCCACCACTTTTCCCGCGGGATCGACAATCTCAATTTTCATGTCGCCAAAAATATGGCGGCCTTTCTGGTAGTAGGTGATAAAGGCATCCGAGGTGCGGCTGGGGCCATAAAATGTGGCATCGCCCTCTGCCCAACCGCCATTGGAGCCCAGATACTGGATGCTGGTGGAGTCAAGCAGCACGGCGTCCTTAACCATCAGGTCTGGCGTGAGAGCGCGTAGTGAAGAGATGTCATCGATAATCCAGATGCCGCGTCCATGCGTGGCCAGCACCAGGTCAGACTCACGCGCCTGCACCACAATGTCCCGCACAGCGACGGCGGGGAACCCGCTGCCTCTGTACTGCGCCCATTGCTTGCCGCCGTCAATGGAGATCCACAAACCAAACTCCGTGCCCAGGAAGAGCAGGTTGGGGTCCACCGTGTCTTCCGTGATGACGTGGGCATACCCGGTTACGCCGCTCGCATCGCTGACCAGCGGAGTCCATGTGCCGCCGAAGTCGGTTGTCTTGTAAGCGTATGGCTTCATGTCGCCAAATGTGTGGCGATCAAAAGTCACGTAGGCCGTGCCTTCATTGAAGCGACTGGCGTTCACAGTGGAAACCCATGAGTTCTTGCCCAGGTTCGGGACTTTGTCCACCACATTGGTCCAGTGTTTACCACCATCGCGCGTGACCTGCAGATTGCCGTCATCGGTCCCGGCCCAGATCAACTGGCCATTTTTGGGGGATTCGCTGATGGAGTAGATGGAGGTATGCATCTCCGCCGCGGAGTTGTCCACGGTGATGCCGCCTGATTCCTCCTGTTTTTGTTTTTCCGGATCATTGGTGGAGAGGTCCGGCGAGATGCGCTCCCAGGACTGGCCATGATCGCGCGAGCTGAAGAGGAACTGTGCGCCGATATAGATGGCGCCTTTTTCGTTCGGGCTCATATGGATCGGCGTGTTCCAGTTGAAGTGCAGCTTCTTCTCGTTGTATTGGGGCTGCGGTTTAATGCCCCTTGCGCTGAGCGTGTGCCGGTTGACTCTGGCGATATCTCCGCCCTGCGCTTCCGCGTAGACATAGTCCGGGTCTGACGGATCTTCAAAGGCCCAGAAACCATCGCCGCCATATAAATTTTCCCAGCGCGAATTGGTAATGCCTCCGGGATAGGATGAATCACCCACCCATGTGCTGTTGTCCTGCAGGCCGCCATAGACGTGGTAGGGCGTCGCGTTGTCCACGCTCACGTGATAGAACTGCGCGGTGGGCAGGTTCCAGGCGCGGGCCCAGCGGGTGCCTCCGTCCACGCTGGTCCAAAAGCCGCCATCGTCGCCGGTAAAGATCTGGTTGGGATTGCTGGGGTCTATCCATACGGTGTGATAGTCGCCATGGGCATTGGCTGTGCCGCTGAAGCTGCGGCCTCCATCCAGGCTCACCAGCAGCGCCAGATCAACCTTGAAGACCTTGTTTTCATTCTTGGGGTCCACAATCAGGTTGGCGAAGTAAAAAGGACGCCACACCATGTACTGGCTGGCGTCCAGTTTTTTCCAGGTCTTCCCCGCATCGTCAGAGCGGTACAGAGCGCTCTGCCTGGATTCAATCATGGCGTAGACCACGTTGGCCTTGGAAGGCGCAACCGCCAGAGCAATTCTTCCGTATGGTTTTTCCGGCAGGCCCTGGCTATTGCTGGGATTGATCTCCGTCCAGTGGTCGCCTCCGTCCGTCGACTTGAACAGCCCGCTGCCCGGTCCACCGGAGCGGAACGTCCAGCCCTGGCGGCGGAAGTCCCACATGGAAGCGTAGAGGGTCTTGGGTTCCTGGGGATTCGTTGCCAGCATGGCGCATCCTGTTGCGCCATTGGCGCCAGCCAGGACTTTCTTCCAGGTTGCGCCGCCGTCAGCCGTTTTGTAGACGCCACGCTCGTCATTGTCATTCCATAAGTGGCCAGTGGCGCATGCGTAGACCGTGTTGCTGTCACCTGGATCAACAAGGATACGCGCAATGCGCTCCGAGTCTTTCAAACCCATGTTGGTCCAGTTGTCGCCGCCGTCAGTGGATTTATAAATCCCAGTGCCAATGGAGACGCTGTTCCTGGTCCAGGATTCGCCCGTTCCCACCCAGACAATCTTGTGGTTGGCAGCGTCAATGGTGACCGCGCCAATCGATTGCGCCGTTTCACGGTCAAACACCGGCTTGAAGGTTGTGCCGCCGTTAATGGACTTCCACACGCCCCCGCTGGCCGATCCGGCAAATACGGTGATCTTGCCGTTTTCGTCCACTGCGTCAATGGCCGCAATGCGTCCGCTCATGGTGGCGGAGCCGATATTTCTCGCGGTGAGGCCGGAGATGGTGCCGGAATCATATTTGACCGGTGTTTGTGCATGGACCGCGGGCATGGCGCAGAAGCTCAACAGCATGGCAACAATCCAGATGGAGCAGCGTAAGGGCAGGCGGGGAATCGTCATCATGAAATTTCCTCTCAAAATATCCAGTGAATGGTGGGGGCCGTCTTGCGCTGGTGCTATTTGGACGCGGGTTTGGCTGCCGCCGGCGCGCCAGGTGTTGCCGGCATCTTGAACGTTGCGTCGTCAAGCGGCACGTTCGCCTCGATCTTGGTAAACGTGATTTTGCCGCGCGCGTCAGGATTGTTCTTTGGTCCGCTCTCAACAAAGAAGGGATACATGACTCCATTCACCGGCTTGTAGGCGCCGAATACCGCCACGCTTTCCCGTATGGCCCCACGGATGAACTGCTGCTTCTCCACTTGGACTTCAATGTAGGTATCCGGGTCAAGGTAGTAATAGAAAATATCGCCGTTTTTCAGCGTGACTTTCAGCTTGTAAGCGTCATCGCCGTCCACTTGGTCATGGCCCAGATATTCGATCTTATTGCCTTTGGCCTGGGCGTCCACCAGCGGCCCATCAAAGTCAGCATCCTCGGCCAGCCCGCGAACCTCGTCTTCGCCCAGCAGTTCAGGGTCTTTGCGTCCGCCAAAAGGCGAAATTTGCCATCCGCTGGAGCCGTCATAAGCCTGTACCTGGGTCATGCCCTGCAAGGTGAAGCTTTCCTTCACCATTGCCGGACGTTTACTTAACTGCCCGATGGTCGCCTTAAATCCGCTGGTGTCAAAATCGCCGGTCATGCGCAGAGACTTGATTGCCTTGATCTTCTCCACGCCGCCCTTGGCTTGCAGATTTTTAGCCACCAGTTCATCGGCGGTCTGGGCCGCGGCGTTCAGTGTCATAAAACAAATCGCGCTTACCAAAATGCTGCGTATTGCGGTCACTTGGTTGCTCCTTAATCTTTTTCTGACGGAAGCGTTTTCTGGCGAACCAGACTGCTTTCGACTAACTTCCCAGGTATATTTTCCACTCTGATACTACTCTTTATAGAGCAAACCGTGATTAGACCGCCTAAAACCAAATTTGTTAGCTTGAGCCGTTTTGCAGGCGTGAGCGCAGCGAGAGTCCGCAGGCGAAATCCCTGAGCGAAGCGAAGGATCTACTCAATTCTCAGCCTCGACCATTGAAGAATAAAGACGTAACAGAACAGCGCTTGAGCCGGAAAATGGAGTGAGGAGAGTTACTGGCTTTAAGAAGGCGCATTTCCGCCGCCGCGCATCTAAAGGTAAACAACAAGGAGATGGCGCAATGAAGATTACTGATCTGTTGCTGGCTGAGCTTGACCGTGAAGCAGTTGGGATCCGCAAGACACTGGAGCGCCTCCCGGAAGGAAAGAACGACTGGAAGCCGCATGAGAAGTCGATGCCGCTCGGCTATCTGGCCACGATCGTCGCCACCATTCCTGCCTGGCTCGACATGGTGATAAACACGGACGAGATGGACATCAATCCGGCGGGCGGCCCACAGCACAAACCGCAGGAGTGGAAGACGCGGCAAGACCTGTTGCAGCAGTTTGAAGCCAGCCTCAAGAAGGGACGCGACGTGCTCCAAAATACTACCGATGACAAGTTGCTAAACACGAAATGGCGCATGCTGAACGGCGGCAAGCTGATGAGCGAACAGACCCGTTATGTCGCCATCCGTGACGGCGTGCTGAATCATATGGCACACCATCGCGGACAGTTGACGGTCTATCTACGGCTGAATGAGCAGAAAGTTCCGTCGATCTACGGTCCATCGGGGGATGAGAAGAATGAAGGCGGCCAGCGCGCGGCGTAAGATTGCCGCAGATGCATTCCTACGCCGGTACGGCGGCGAGCGCCGTCCGGCGCGAGGCCTTTTGCCACTCCAGCAATCCGGCAATGCACATCACCAGAAAGAACGCATAGAGCGCCGATGTCAGGTAAAGGTGCTTGTAGATATAAAGCCCAATCACCAGCACATCGCCCACAATCCAGAACCACCAATTCTGGACGATCTTTTTTGACATCATGAATTGCGCGGTCAGAAAAAGCGCAACCGTAAGTCCATCAGCCAATGGCACGGTGCTGGGCGTGTAGCGCCGGAGCAGCCAATAGAGCGCGCCGGTGGAAGCTGCCGCGATTCCCATGTAGCCGCCCATCCCGGATGGAGACGCCACGTTTACTTTCAACTCAGTGTGTTCCAGCCCGCCATGCAACCAGTTCCACCAGCCATAAATTGAAATTGCAATGTAGACAAACTGCAGGCCGGCATCGGCATAGAGGCCGGATTTATAGAAAATAATGATGTAGAAAATATTGTTGGTGATCCCGATGGGCCAGTTCCAGATGTTCTGCTTGACCAGCAGCCACACGCAGAGCGCGCCGGTGAGCGAACCCACCAGTTCCTGCCAGTTGCGGGCAAGAAAGGCGGGAAGCTCCGTCAGGTTGGCGTGCATTTTGCTGGTTACGGTTTTTGTGCTTCGCCGGCTTTGTAGATATAGCGGATGGAAGGCTTATAAATCAGCAGAGGAGAAGAGCTGCCGCAGCTTACCTTGATGCAATTGCGGTCATACCACTCGATCACGCCCTGCACCTCTGCGCCGTCTTTGAGGACGATGACCACCGGCGTCTTGCCCTGGATCTGCTTCTGGTAATAGTAGTTTTCCGCGTGGGTCTGTTCTGAAGGGCCGCCGCGTCTGGGCACGGAGGGCATGCGATCTGTGCGCTCCAGCCGCTCACGCCGCTCTGACACAGGTTCAGTGCGGGGAGCCGGCGAACTTAGTGATGGCCGGATCAATTTCCGGCTGACAAACTCTTCTTCATGCGACCGCTCTGGGGCCTGACGAGCGGCGGTAGAATCCATTCCATCCTTCATAGTTGTCCCGTCCCGCTTTTTGAGAACACTGCATCAGCGAGAGAACGCCGACCCGGGCTTACCGAGCTGAATCCGTGAAATGTGACCGGGAATCCAGTGCGAGTTAGTGTTGTTACCGTACCACAGCAGGCTTTAGCTTTCAATTGTCTGGAAGGCCATCAACCTCTCAGTTTTTCCATCGGTGTGCTCTGCTTCAGGGCGCACAGTTGGCCCAAGTTTTCCCAAATCTCCTTTTTCCCAAGTCTTCCTCAAGTCTTCCTAAAGATAAGCGCTATCTTTCCAGCGCGATGGCAAACGCGTCCAATGAGAGCGGCCGCAGCACATTGCGGCGCATACCGTTCTGCACGTAGCCGAGCTGCTGGCTGGCCTGGGCGATCCATCCAAAATCCACGGCGGCAGCCAGCGACTTGATCTCTGCCATGATGTCTGTATTGCGCACCAACTCCGGCGCGCCGGAAACCACTGCCGTAAGGTCTTTCAACAGTCCATAAACCGCGCCCAGCAAACGGTCTGTTTTTTCCTTGCCCTCACCGCCGGCGCGATACGTTTCCGTGGTCTTGAACAGATCAGTGTGCTCCGCCGAACGGACCGCCGTGATCAACAGCGTGAGCGCGTCTTTGCGCGCGGCCATGTATTCTTCCAGATTCAAATTGCGCGCCCGGCCCACTGCGCCGCCACTCAACCGGGCGGCCAACTGCCGCTGGCGCGCATTCCATTCTGGCCGTGACTTCTCCAGATAGCCCTCAATCTCGGCAGCCGGAAGCGCGCCTAGCGTGAAGGTGACGCAACGCGAGCGGACCGTCGGCAGCAGCTCTCCGGGATTCCGGGCCA
>DATBCN010000327.1:0-3126 GCA_036270475.1 Candidatus Angelobacter sp.
TGGTCCGAGAGAGCACGCTTCCAGCAGCAACAAAAACCGCAACCGCCCGAGGCCGGCAAATCAATTCCGCACTGGGAATTGATCTCCGCCGCGGAGATGGCTTAAGCATCTCTGCTTGTGGTACAAACGTTGGTTGTCCCTTCTCATGAAAAAAACTGTTCTCGATCAAATACCGGAGCACATACGCGCGCTGGTGGGTTATGTGCCCGGCAAGCCGATGCGCCAGGCGCAGCGCGAATCCGGCGTGGCGATGATCAAGCTGGCGTCCAATGAGAACCCATTTGGGCCGTCACCACTGGCGCTGGAAGCCATCCGAGCGGCGGCCGCCGAGGTGAATCTTTATCCTGATAATGACGCCAGCGAACTGCGCCAGGCGCTGGCGGCGCGGCATCAACTGGCGGAAGAACAGATTTTTATCGCCGACGGCTCGCTGGGAATTCTGGACGTTCTGGCGCGGACATTCCTTGTGCCGGGAACGAACTGCATCAGCAGCGAGCGCTCGTTCATCAGCTATCCGCTGGTGACGCGTACGATTGGCGCAGAGTTCATTGAAGTCCCCATGCGGCAGGATGCGTATGATCTGGATGCAATTGCCGCCGCCGTCAATGAACAGACGCGCGTGGTGATTCTTGCCAATCCCAACAATCCCACGGGCACAATGTTTGACGCCGATGCGACCGAGGCGTTCCTGCGCCGCGTACCGGAGAGCGTTCTGGTTGTGCTGGACGAAGCATATTCCGATTTTGCCGAGCATTTTGCCCGGCAGCGTGGCATTACTTATTCGCGCTCATTTGAGTACGTGCGCGCCGGACAGCAAAACGTCTTGGTGCTGCGGACGTTTTCCAAGGCACATGGGCTGGCCGGCATCCGGCTGGGATATGCCTGCGGCGACCCTGAACTGCTGCGGACGTTTGCCCGCGTACGCAATTCATTTTCAATTTCCGTGGTGGCGGAAGCCGCGGGGCTGGCGGCGATCCGCGACGAAGACCACATCCACAAGACCGTGGAGAACAACGCCGCCGGCGCTGCATGGCTGATGGAACGGTTTGCGGAAATTGGCGTCCACGCCGTGCCCACCAGCGCAAATTTTATCCACTTCACCATCGATGAAGACGCCGCAGCCTTTGCCCGCCGCATGCAGGCTGAAGGTGTGATTGTGCGCTCACTTGCGCCATGGGGCAATCCTAACGCCATCCGCGTAAGCATTGGCACGCCAGAGGAGAATGAGACGTTCTTTTGGGCGTTGAAGAAATTGATGACGCAAGCAGTCACGCCTTAGGCTCACAAGAACAGGAACACAAAGAAAATTGCCGAAATTGCCAGCATTGCCAAAAATCACCGGAAATTGAAAGGCTGCTGCGCATGTGGGACCGGCCCGCCCCTCGATTCTTCTCTTTGCGTCCTTGTGGTTAAACTCGCATCCTTTGTGTTTAACTGATCTGAATGGCTTCCACCACCTGGAGCACCGTAATCACACTCGGACGGCGCAACCTGCTTGCCTCAGCCGGCATGGTGCTGGTGGCTGTGTTCGTAATGTTTGCGCTGTTCGCACCGTGGGTTGCTCCGCAAAATCCCAGCAATATTGATTTGCCTTCACGTCTGCAGCCACCCAGCGGCGCACACTGGTTCGGCACGGACGAACTGGGCCGCGACATCTTTTCCCGCGTGATCTACGGCGCGCGCATTTCCATGCTGGTGGGCAGCAGCGTGGTGGCAGGGTCGCTTTTGCTGGGGCTAATATTGGGATCGATTGCCGGGTACTACGGCGGCCTGACCGATAAATTTTTCAGCGTTATCCTGATGAATGCTTTCCTCTCTTTCCCGGGAATTCTGCTGGCAATTGCGTGTGTGGCTTTTCTGGGGCCGGGTATTTTCAATTTGATTCTGGCGCTGTGCATCGGCGGCTGGGTGGGATATGCGCGTCTGGTGCGGGCACAGGTGTTGGTGGTAAAAGAAAAGGAATTTGTGGAGGCGGCGCGCGCGCTGGGCGCCAGCGACTGGCGGATTGTCACAAGCCATATCCTGCCCAACATTATTCAGCCGGTAATCGTCCAGGCCGCGATTGGAATGGCCGGCGCGGTGCTGGCTGAAGCAACCATGAGCTTTCTGGGGCTGGGCGTTCCACCGCCCACGGCAAGCTGGGGAGCAATGCTGAATGACGGACGCGCTCATCTGTTCGATGCTCCGCACCTGGTGCTATTCCCTGCCCTGGCTGTGATGCTGGCCGTGCTTTCATTCAATTTTATTGGCGACGCGCTGCGGGATTACATGGACCCACGGTCAAGGATTGAAGCAGGGATTTAAGAAGCAGTTAGCAGATGGCAATTAGCGATTGGCTCTTGATTTCTGAAATCTCAAGCGTAGCGAGGGCGTAGGGATCTCTCGCTACGCTTGAGATTTCAGGAACAGATTTCAGAAACTATGATCATCGGCATCATTTCCGATACGCATGGACTGCTTCGCCCTGAAGCGGTGGAGTTGCTGCGCGGCTCAGAACACATTATTCACGCCGGTGATATTGGATCGCCGGAGATTGTTCCCGTGCTGCGGAAGATTGCGCCGATAACCGCGATCCGCGGCAACGTGGATACGCAGGCGTGGGCGCGGGACTTCGCCGAGACGGAAGTGGTCGAACTGGACGGGATCGACATTTACATTCTTCACGACGTCAACGCGATTGACCTCAATCCTAAAGCTGCGGGATTTGCCTCGGTCATCAGCGGGCACTCACACAAACCGAAACAAGAGACGAAAGACGGCGTGTTGTATTTCAATCCCGGAAGCGCCGGTCCGAGAAGGTTCAATCTGCCGATCAGCGTGGGCCGGATGGAGATTGTGGATGGGAAAGTGACTGTGGAGATTCTGGAAATTTAGTTTTCACCACGGAGACAAGTTCTCTCCACAATCTTCCTCCGTGCTGGATTTTACTGCCTGATCCTTGGATTCGCCAGCGAGTAGAAGAAGTCCGTCATAAAGTTCACGACCACATAGGTCAAGCCGATCATCAGGATGCAGCCCTGCACCAGATAGTAGTCGCGGCTGCCGATGGCGGTAATGGTGAGGCGTCCGATGCCAGGCCAGGAAAAGATTGTTTCCGTTACGATGGCGCCGGCAAGCAGCGCGCCA
>DATBCN010000328.1:0-7086 GCA_036270475.1 Candidatus Angelobacter sp.
GCTCAAACTGGATTGGATCCGGGTACGGTTGCCTCCCAGGTTTATTCCGGCACAAACTTCAAGATCATGTTTAAGGGTCAAGCCGATCCCGGTTTTTTAGGAGATGCCGGAAACTTTGCCTACGGAGCGATCTCAGCAGACCTCGGAGTTCCATTATCGGCGGCCGAGATTGTGGCTGGAGGTTACGCTTTGCTGACTGGACACCAAGACACGAACCATCCCTACGGCATGGATTCCAGTGCGAACGCACAAATTCCAGCGGGGTACAAAGCAACATGCAGAAAATAGCAATGAGCGTTCTATGCTGCATGGTGATCTTCTTGCAATCGTGCAAGACGGTCACCAAAGAGAGTATGTCTGAAATTGTAAGTGGTCCCTTTAAGGTCATGGTGCGCACTCAAGAATTCAACAATTCAGGCACCGAGATCGTCGATGTTTGCGTCGCGAACGCGAGCAGTCATGAGTTCCCTGATAGAAAAACATCTCAGTGCTTCCTGAATGGCTATGATTTTAGCCATCTTTCGGTAAAGTGGCAGCGAGAATCCACAATTGAGATATCTTTTCACTCGGGAAGAGTTTCGCACTTCACAAACACTGCTTTTGCCTACCCTGGTGGTCCGGTGCCCCACGAATTTTATACACTCTTATGCGATGGCTGTGTCCCAGGAGCGAAAGACGATCACGCATCTGATGCGAAAAAGTGAATCCGCCGTACTGTTAATTGTGCTTCGACGATTCGCGCTACCTTCCGGCAGTACAGCTCTGGCCAAGGCAGTAGCGATCTGCATCCTATGCTGCATGGTGATCTTTTTGCAATCCTGCAGGACGGTAACCCACCAGAACGTGTCTGAAATTGACAATGGCACTTTTAAGGTCATCGTTCGCATACAAGAATTCAACAACTCAGGCAGCGAGCTTGTGGATGTTTGCGTCACTAATTCAACCAGTCATGACTTTCCTGACAAAGCATTCCAGTGTTTTCTAAAGGGCTATGACTTTACCGACCTCTCTGTGAAGTGGCAGGGACCGTCCGCAATTGAGATATTCTTTCGCTCGGGAAGAGTTACGCACTTCACAAACTCTGCCCTAGCATATCCAAGCGGTTCAACTCCCGAGAAATTTCATGTACTTTTATGTGATGGATGTGTCCCAGGAGCGAAAAACGATCACGCATCTGATGCGAAAAAGTGAACCTGCCGTACTGTTAATTGTGCTTCGACGATTCGCGCTTCCTTCTTGCAGCACAGCTCTGGCCAAGGCAGTAGCATTCTGCATTTTATGTTGCACGGTGATCTTCTTGCAATCGTGCAGTACCGTTACACACCAGAGCATGTCTGAAATTGCCAATGGCCCCTTTAAGGTGATGGTTCGTACTCAAGAATTCAACCACTCAGGCAGTGATATTGTGGATGTTTGCGTTGCGAATGCGAGTAGTCATGAGTTTCCTGCTTTAGCGGATATATATGCCGGGCTCTTTAGCACATATCAGGCAGATACTCCGATGGCTGGTTCCGAGTATCCAAATACACCGCAAGTGAATGTAACGAACATCACTAATGGCTTTAATGCACAGCAAGGTGGATATCTATGCGGTTCATAAATAGCAGACTTTGCAATTCGAGCGAATGCGGAAAAAACGACCATATGGGACTTTGGGTGACAATGGTTCTACTTTGCAGCTTCATCGCTGGTTGCAAAGACGTTGGAACTATCTGGTCCACAGAATCTCGTTCTCCAGATGGGCAATGGGTTGCCCTCGCCAGAACGGACCAGTACGGGGGGCCGGGCACCGCAGGCATACTGTCAACCGTGTATTTAAAGTCGGTCAAAGGCCCCCAAGATAGGATTAAGGTATTACTGCTCTCCACCCAAGAGGCGACATCTCTAAACGTGGAACTGAATTGGCTTACACCCTCGCATCTGGAGATCGCGTACAGACAACCTGCATCTATTGATTTCCAAGCGATCAAGTGCGCTGCAATTGAGATTTCTGTCCGTGACCTTTCGAAGACGACCAGCAGTACGTCTACTAAATAGCAGCGTGGCGATTTCGTACTTGGCTTGGGTGACCTTAAGGTTTTTCTAGCTTTTTTCCATCCCACAGCTGCCCTGGGATGCCATAGCAAATTACTTCTCCAATTCTCCCGATCCCCTGATTTTTTCACTCCCGCCACTTCCATTCCGCGTATTTCTTCCGCAACTCGGTTTTGAGCAATTTGCCCGTCGAAGTATGCGGCAGATCGTTCACAAAGACAAAATCATCCGGCATCTGCCATTTGGCGAACTTGGCGGCCAAAAATTCCCGCAGCTCTTCCGCCGTGGCCTGCGCGCCATCTTTCAGCGCCACCACCGCCAGCGGCCTCTCCTGCCACTTGGGATGCTGCACCGCAACCACGCCGGCCTCGCGCACCGCGGGATGGCTCATCAGTGTGTTTTCCAGATCAACCGAGCTGATCCATTCTCCACCGGATTTCACCAGGTCCTTGCTGCGGTCCACCAGCTTGATGCAGCCATCGGGTTCAATCGTCGCAACGTCTCCGGTGCGGAACCAGCCGTCAGCGGTCCAGCGGTCGCTGGTTTCCGGCGCGTTGTAGTAGCTTGCGGCAACCCATGGACCGCGGACTTCAAGCTCGCCCATGGTCTGGCCGTCGCATGGCGCATCACCTTGTTCATTGCGAATGCGGACGTCAACAAATGGCACGGGCCATCCTTGTTTTGAGCGGAAAGCGTATTGCTCTTCTTCCGGCAGATGCAATGCAGCGGGCGGCAAACGCGACGCTGTGGCCTGCGGTGAAGTTTCCGTCATGCCCCAGGAATGAATAACGTGGAAGCCGTGGCGGTCAAGGTTGCGGATCAGGCTCTCCGGCGGCGCGGTGCCGCCGCAAAGAATGCGGACATCGCGCACAGGCTTGGCATTGCGTTTTTCCAGCGTCTGCAGCACACCCAGCCAAACCGTTGGGACGGCGCACGTCATGGTCACGCCTTCACGCTCAATCAATTCCAGAATGCTCTCCGCATCAAGATGCGGACCGGGCAGCACATACTTTGCGCCAACCATCGCGGCGGTAAAAGAAAATCCCCAGCCGTTGGCATGGAACATGGGCGAGGCCAGCATCACCACGTCATGCTGTGAGAAGGCGCAGGAGTCTGCCATGGCCTGGGACATGCTGTGCAATACCTGTGAGCGGTGGGAATAAAGCACGCCCTTGGGACTGCCCGTTGTCCCGGAGGTGTAACACATGCTGGCGCCATCATTCTCACTCAGCGCGGGCGGTTTGAAGTGGCCGCTGGCGCGCTTAAGCCAGTCTTCATAGTCAGCGTAGCCGTGCTGCACGGACTGCCCCGGATGCCGCACCACAAAGATGCGCTCAAACTTTACTTTTGAGACAAACTTTTCCAGCACGGGCAGAAGCACGTCGTCAACGATCAGGAATCGGTCCTGTGCGTGGTTGGCGATCCAGGCAATTTCGTCCGGATGCAGGCGCAGGTTCAGCGGATGGAGCACGCCTCCCGCGGCCGGAATGCCGAAATAACATTCCAGATGCGCGTAATGGTTCCACATCAGGGTGGCCGCGCGGTCACCCTTTTTCAGTCCGATGGACTGCAGGCACTCAGCCACACGCAGTGCGCGCTGCTGAAGTTGGCCCCAGGTAGTCCGGTGCAGTGATCGATTGGGCAGCCGGGAGACGATCTCAACATTGGCGGCGTACCGTCCCGCGCGCTCCAGCAAGGCCGTGAGCGTGAGAGGGTAATCCATCATGGTATGGATGGTGCTGGGTGTGGGCATTGAGGGCAATTCTAAATCGTTAGGGGCGATTCGCGACAAAGTTCCTCTGCGCGGTTCACTGGCCCGACTGTGTTGACCGCGCAAGATGTTTTGCGCCAGCCTACTCTGCTCTGAGCGCGATCATTGGATCAACGCGGGTTGCGCGTCGCGCTGGTATATAACAAGCCAAGACAGCCAGAACGCTCAATAAAAACGCAACGCCCACAAACGTCAGGGGGTCGTCCGCGTTGACTCCATAAAGAAGATGCGAGAAGCTGACCAACAACCGGCCTATGAGGAAAGCCGCAAACATGCCGATTGCCAGCCCAGAAATAACCAGACGAAGCCCCTGCTGAATGACCATGGCAAAAATCCTGCGCTTCTCCGCGCCCAGCGCCATACGGATTCCGATTTCATGCACCCGCCCAGTCACTGAGTATGAAATCACTGCATAAATTCCCACCGAGGCAAGCAGAAGCGCGAGCGCCGCAAATGCCGCCAGCAGCATCATGGGAAAGTTCTGCGTGGCCATGGATGCCGAAATCATCTGCTGCATCGTGTGTACATCGTAGATCGGCTGGCCGCTCCCCGCGCCGTAAACCGCGCTCCTGATCGCCGGCATTAATGCAGAAGCATCGAGCCGAGTGCGCACCATTACGGTCGCAGAGGTCTGCAGCACTGGAAGCCACTGGTCAGAGAGTTGATAGAAAGGGGTGTAAACCTCCTTCTGATTGGAAGCGCTTGTATCACCCAGGCCCCAGTGCTTTACGTGGCCGGCAACCCCTATGATGCGGAATGCGCCTACGCGGCCAAAAGTAAGGTGCTGGCCCACCGGATCTTTGCCGGGGAAATACGCTTCCGCCAGTGCATTGTCAATCACGATCACCTGTTCCGACTGCACGGTATCAGCAGCGGTAAAAAATCTTCCGCGAAGCAGCGGAATCCCCATCACGCGGAGATAGTCCGGGCCCACCGAATACGTGACGGCGCGCGGCGCTTCCGCAATCGACCTTGGTTCTTCACCCAGCCAGAACGGGACTTCGTTGTCCTCTCCGCTGAGTGGGACCAGCGTTGTCAGGTCCGCTGCCTCTACTCCGTCGATTCCCTGTATACGCTGAATCAGTTGTTGGTCGGCAACTCGCATCGCCTGTGGGTGTTTTGTGACTTCTGGTGCAAGCGCAGCCTTGAAAGAAATAAGTTGATGGGTCTCAAAACCCGGGCTAATGCCCGATAGATGACGAATGGTCCGGAACAACAGGCCGGCGCCCACAAGCAGCACCAGTGCCATGGCCGTTTGGACCACGACCAGGCTGCTTTGTGTGCGATGGTGCAAACTGGTGGAACCACGGCCACCCTGTTGCAGCGAAGGTTGCTGATTGGCGTTCCAGGTCTTCAGGGCGGGGATAAGGCCAAATACAATCCCCACAATAACCGACGTACCCAGAGTAAATAGAAGGACAGCAGAATTTAACCCGATATGTTCCGGACGTGGAAATTCGCCGGGAACCGCCATGAACAGCGGTCTGACCGCCACCCTGGCCAGAAGAAGCCCCAGCGTTCCGCCTGCCAGTGAGAGAAGCAAACTCTCTGCAACCATCTGCCAGACAATCCTGATCCGCTTTGCTCCCAACGCCGCGCGAATGGCAAACTCCCGTTCGCGTGAAGCTGCCCGCGCCAGCATTAAGCTGGCCACATTCGCGCAAGCTATCAGCAAGACCAGCCCTACCGATCCAAGCAGCATCATCAGCGTGGCGCTTACGTCGCCGACCAGCGCCTCTTTTAGCGGAACAATCCGCGTGGATAAGCCCTGGTCGAATTTGGGATAAAGATCGCCCAGGTTTTTTTCCACTGTATTTGTGTCCGCGTTGGCCTCAGTCACACTGGTTCCAGGTTTCAGCCGGCCAATCGCGACAAAGGCGTGTGCTCTGCGATCGTTGACGACGAGAGCATCGCCTTGTGAAATTGGTGTGTAAACATCGATTACCCCACCCAGGTTGATGCCGGATGGCGCAACGCCGACAATCGTGTAATCGTCGCCATCCATGGTCACGGTTTTGCCGAGCACGGCCTTGCCGCCGCTGAACCTGTCTTTCCAGACTCGCTCACTGATGATGGCTACGAACGCTCCGCCGCGCTGGTCTTCTTCCGGCGTGAAATCACGGCCAACAATCGGATTTGCTCCCATTGTTCTGAAGAACCCGGAGCCGATGAGCCACCCGTTCAGGTGCTCCGGAGAACCCGGGCCGGTCAAATCACGTGATTGCCACCCTATTGCTGCCATGTCTTGGAATGAATGAGTGTTGTGCTGCCAATCTTGGAAATCAGGGTATGAAGGAGAGATGTTCCGCCCTTGCGGATTTGTCTGCCACACAAGCACCAGTTGCTCGGGGTGGTTATATGGCAGCGGGGCCAGAATAACGGCATCAACCACGCTGAAGATTGCCGTATTGGCTCCAATGCCGAGTGCCAGAGTTAGGACTGCAACCAGGGTGAAACCTGGCGTCTTGCGCAGGGAGCGGAGAGTGTAGGAAAGGTCCTGCCGCAGAAAGGACATGATGGCCTCCCGTCGGCGAGTTTAACACGCTCAGTCTTTACGCTGGTTCGTCGACATCGATCAGCCTCGTCCCCGGAACTGGATGATTTTCCGCCGGTCACGCTTCGACGGCCTGCCTGTGGGCATGGGTTCAAACTGCATGGCCGCTTTGCGTTCGGCTGCGGCCTTCAGGCGGGCCTCGCGGCTGGCTTCGGTCTCGCGGTAAAGCGTTTGCGCCACTGAAGCTGGCCCGCGCACCTCGCTCAGCAGCAGGACCTCCACCTGGAAGTCGCCGCCGTCATTGGTGATGCGCAGCATGTCTCCAGTCTTCACGTCGCGCGCAGGCTTGGCGGGCTGTCCGTTGGAGTGAATTCGTCCCAGATCGCAGGCGCGGGAAGCCAGGGCGCGAGTCTTGAAGAACCTGGCGGCCCAAAGCCATTTGTCCATCCGGACGGAAGTCATGGAGTTATTTTATTCCCACTTTCAAAAAAATATTCTTCCTGCGCCGCGGGGAATAATCGTTCTCCGATCTGGTTTTGCATGGTGAAAGAACGTTACTGCTTTTGCAGCGGCGTTCTTCAGCAAGGGCCTTTAATACATTTAAAAAATCGAACAAGGAGAAAACTTCCATGAAGACCACGATGGTCCGCATTTTTGCTCTTATGACTCTGGCAACGTCAATGTCTTGCTTTGCCGCCACGGAAGATTCCAAACACGATGCCGTGGCAAACACCTCATCCACCGAACAGCAGGCAGGGTGCGCCGACGCCAGAC
The DNA here is from genome assembly GCA_036270475.1 of Candidatus Angelobacter sp. Taxonomy (GTDB): domain Bacteria; phylum Acidobacteriota; class Terriglobia; order Terriglobales; family Acidobacteriaceae; genus Angelobacter. Next base: position 7,074 of record DATBCN010000328.1, read on the forward strand.
ACGCCAAGAAACA
>DATBCN010000329.1:0-4183 GCA_036270475.1 Candidatus Angelobacter sp.
TGGCCTGGGATGCCCCCCGGGGGGAGGGGGGTGCCCATCACCGGAATCGCCGACATCGCGCGTGATCGGAAAACCAAAAGCTCACCGCGGAGGCGCGGAGGAAAGCCGGGATCGGAAAAGGCAAGAACCTACCACGGAGACGCTGAGACACGGAGAAGAGCCAAGATCGAAAAGGGCGAACTTACCACTGATCAACACTGATGACACTGATCAGGAAAGCCAAGGTCGGAGTACAAGCCAATCACTCTCCTGACCGCGCCAGTTCTACGGCCCGCACCAGCGCCTGGGCCTTGTTCAGACATTCCTGATATTCGCTTTCCGGGACTGAATCGGCCACGATGCCCGCGCCTGCCTGGACGTAAGCCTTCTTGCCTTTCACCAGCATGGTGCGGATGGCGATGCAGGAATCGAGATTGCCGGCGAAATCGGCATAGAGGACTGAGCCGCCGTAAACGCCGCGGCGGACCGGCTCGACTTCCTCAATGATCTCCATGGCGCGGACCTTGGGCGCGCCGGTAAGCGTGCCCGCGGGGAAGCAGGAGGCAAAGGCGTCCACGGGGCTGAGTTCCGGGCGCAGGGCCCCTTCCACGGCGGAAACCAGGTGCATCACATGGGAATAGCGCTCCACAAACATCAGGTCGCGGACCTGCACGGAGCCAAATTCGCTGACCCGGCCAACGTCATTGCGGCCCAGATCGACCAGCATTACATGCTCGGCGCGCTCTTTTTCGTCGTTGCGCAAGTCCTCTTCCAGGCGGAGGTCTTCGGCTTCATCTTTACCGCGCTTGCGTGTGCCCGCGATCGGACGATATTCGAGCTTGCTGCCGCTCACCCGCACCAGCATTTCCGGCGATGATCCCAGAATGGTAATCTCTTCACCCTGTATCCCCTGCATGCGCAGGAAATACATATACGGCGAAGGGTTCACGCGGCGCAGCGCGCGATACACATTGAACGGCCCAATGCCTGGCTCCAGCTCAAGCCGCAAAGAAGGGACGGTCTGGAAGACGTCGCCGGCCATGATGTATTGCTTGATTTTCTCCACCGTGCGGATGAACTGCTTCTTGCTGGTGGAAACCGCCACTTTCAGCTTGCCGGTTTTGGGCCTGGCCGCGCGCAGCAGCTTCGCGGGCAGCGGCGCGGACAATTGCTTTTCTATCCGCGCGATGTCCCGCAAGGCCTGGGCATAAGCCTGCTTTGGCGGCTGGCGGCGCACGTCGGCCGTGGCGATGATAAAAATCTCATGCCGCACATGGTCAAAAGCGAGCAGCCGGTCAAAGAACATCAGGGTGCAGTCCGGCATTTGCAGATCGTCTTTGGCCAGCACCGGCAGCCGCTCAAGTTGCCGGACTGCATCATGGCTGAAGAAGCCAACCGCGCCGCCGGTAAATGGCGGCAATCCGGGGACTTTAGCCGGTGTGTGCTCATGCAACAGGCCGTCCAGGACTTTAAAAACGCTGCCTTCGGTCTGCGTTTTTTTGCCGTCGCGTTCCAGCGTGATCTGCCGGCCATGCGCCCGCAACACCATATACGGCCGCGCGCCAAGAAACGTATATCGGCCAATCTTTTCGCCGCCCTCAACCGACTCCAGCAGAAAGGCGTTTGGTTCACTGGCGGCAAAACTCAGGAAAGCCGAGACCGGCGTGCGCAGGTCCGCAGCCACGGTTTTGGCCACTGGGACCATGGTTGCATTGCGCGCCAGCCGGGAAAACTCACTGTAATCTGGAAATAACATGGCGCTTTATCTTAAATTGATTCTTAGGACCGGGAAACCAACGTACACGTACCTTCCGGTAAACAGAAAGTACACATTTGATTATGTTGTGCAACCGAACGCTGTGGTTCCAAAGTCCCAAATTGGACTATACTTTTCCGCAAACCTAAGAATACGCAGTGCTGTTTCGCAAGCTGATGTGCCCCCTTGGAGTCTTGCGGGATTGAACTCAAAGGTGCGGCGCCCGGACCGATGCCGGCGCCACAGGTGAATTCGCATGCTGGTCAGATTTTGGGGTGTACGCGGCTCAACGCCCACGCCCCAATCAGAAAACTTGCGCTATGGAGGCAATACCTCCTGTGTTGAAGTCCGCGTAAACGGGCATATTTACGTGTTTGACTGCGGCACCGGATTTCGCAACCTGGGCAAACAACTTTCACAGGAGCAGCACGGCCATCCCATCGCCGCGCACATCTTTCTTTCTCACTTTCACTGGGACCACATTCAGGGCATCCCGTTTTTTGCGCCGCTCTATGGCGACCGCAAAAATGAATTTGTCTTTCACTCCTCCAGCCGCACCTGCGGGCTGCAAAAGGCCCTGGAAGAGCAAATGGCCGATCCGTATTTTCCGGTGAACATGAATGAGATGGCCGCGCACCGGCAGTTTGCCAACATCGACGAAGGCCGCATCGCGTTCGATAACTGCAGCGTCCATGCCAAGTGGCTCAACCATCCCCAGGGCTGTCTGGGGTTCCGCATGGAAGCCGAAGGCAAGGTCATTGTGTACGCCACGGACAACGAACCTGGCGATCCCGTGTTTGATAAAAACGTGCGCAAGCTGGCTGAAGGCGCGGACATTCTCATCTATGACGCGCAATACCTGCCGGAAGAATACGCCGCGTGCAAACAAGGCTGGGGACACAGCCATTGGCGTGAAGCCATTAACGTGGTAATGGAAAGCGGCGCCAAAGAGCTGGTTCTTTTTCATCACGATCCTGACCATTCCGACGCATGCATTGACGCCGTGGTAAAGCAGGCGCGTGAGCATTATCCCAAAGTGCGGGCGGCGAGTGAGGGGATGGAGATAGTGCTGTAGGAGGCAATTAGCAATCAGCCTTCAGCCAAAGCCTTTTTCTGAAACCTCGAAGCGCAGCGAGAGGTCCTATCCACTTACAAAGTGAATTCGTACACGGATCGCGCGGGAGAAATCTCCTCTCCTTCTCTTGCCCTTTCCCTTCCTCTATGTAAGCATTCTCCGCTCACTCATTTGGAGGCATATGCGCAAGACCACTCTGCTCTCTGTTCTGTTTCTGATCGCGTCTTCTCTCGCCGCGGCACAATGCAGCCAACCGCCCGCCCGCCCGCAAAAACACAAGCTTCCGGCCTCTCCCAAGACCGTTGCCTGGGGCTATTATGACGCTGCCGCGCCGCCGGTCCTGCGCATACACTCCGGGGACACCGTTGAATTTGACACGCTCATCACCAACAGCCCCACAGGACTGGAAAAGGCCGGCGTTCCTCCTGAGCAGGTGGAGCAAAGCCTGCGCGATATTTACAAGGAAGTAACCAACAAAGGCCCCGGCGGCCACATATTGAACGGGCCGGTCTTTGTGGAGGAAGCCGACCCCGGAGACACTCTGGAAGTCCGCATCCAGAAAATCGATCTGGCCATTCCTTACGCTTACAACGCCTTTGGCCCCACGCGGGGCTTTCTGCCGGAAGACTTTCCTTATCGCAAGATGAAGATCATCCCTCTGGATAAAGACCGTATGATCGCCAGATTCGCGCCGGGGATTGAGATTCCTCTGCATCCTTTCTTTGGCAGCATGGGCGTTGCTCCGCCGGAAGGCTTTGGCCGCATAGACAGTGCTCCACCCAGCCTCCACGCCGGCAACATGGACAACAAAGAGCTTGTCGCGGGCACAACGCTCTTTCTGCCTGTGCATGCCAAAGGCGCGCTGTTTGAGGTCGGCGACGGGCACGCCGGCCAGGGCAATGGCGAAGTGGACATCACTGCAATGGAAACTTCATTGACCGGCACGCTCCAGTTCGTCGTGCACAAAGGCACGGGACAGAAATATCCGCGCGCGGAAACGCCCACGGATTACATCAGCATGGGCTTTCATCCTGAGCTGCATGAGGCCACGCGCATTGCCGTGCGCGAGATGATCGATTTCCTGGTGAGCGCCAAACACCTGAGCCGCGATGACGCTTACATGCTGACGAGCGTCGCCGGCGATGTGGACATAACCGAACTGGTGGACGGCAACAAAGGCGTGCACGTGATGATGCCGAAAGCCATCTTTGTGAAGTGAGCGGTGTGAAGTAAGCGGTTAGCTTTCCACAAGAACCCAACCCTTACCACTGATAACACTGATTTACACGGATCAGAAAAGTTCAAATTTGCACCATTTCTAAGTTTGTAAATCCGTGTGATCCGTGTTCATCCGTGGTGAGATTTGCTTTTTG
>DATBCN010000330.1:0-7569 GCA_036270475.1 Candidatus Angelobacter sp.
TGAAGGAGTTCAACATGCCAAGCCGCAGGACCGTTTTGGTAGTTTTTGTATTGCTATCATCCGCATTTCTGGCAACAAGCGCCGTGGCGCAGGGTGCTGTACAGCCGAAAGCCGGCACTGCCGCAGCCAAAGTCACAGCCATCCGGGCGGAAACACTGATTGATGGCGTGGCAGCACGGGCGCGGCACAATGTGCTGATCGTAATCAAAGGCAACAAGATTGAAAGCGTGACTGAGGGCGGAAATCCGCCTGCCGACGCCACGCTCATCAATCTGCCTGCGGGAGTAACGGTCCTGCCCGGCATGATTGATACGCACACCCACATTTTTCTCCAGGGAGAAGATCCCGCTGAAGGCGGATACGACATACAGTTACTTAAACATCCATCGTCGTACCGGGCGGCGCGGGCAGCGGTGGCGGCGCGGCGCGCGCTGGAACAGGGATTCACCACTCTGCGTGACGTTGAGACGGAAGGCGCGGGCTATGGCGACGTGGGGATCAAAGAAGCCATCAATGGCGGCTTTATTCCGGGGCCGCGGCTGCTGGTGGTTACGCGCGCCATCTCGGTCACCGGCGGTTATCCTCTGGAAGGTTACAACCCTGACATTGTAGTGCCCAAGGGCGCTCAGATTGGCGATGGCCCGGTAGAGCTGCGCAAGATCACGCGCCAGCAGCTTGAGAACGGCGCTGACTGGATCAAGGTCTATATGACACATCGCTCCTGGGTGGACAAGGAAGGACACCTGGTTTCACAGCCAACGTTGACCGTTGAGGAATTAAAAGCGATCGTGGACGAAGCGCATGGGCAGCAAAAGCGCGTGGCATGCCATGCATACAGTGGTATTGGATTGCATCGGGCCTTGGATGGAGGCTGTGACTCTATTGAACATGGCCTGTCACTTGACGACGCAGCCATCGCGCAGATGCTGAAGCAGGGCACTTGGCTGGTGCCAACTCTGGGCGTTTATTACACGGATTGGTCTCCGGAAGGCACAGACGATGGCAAGCGTGACCGCGCCCGGGCCAGCGAGCATGAAGTTTCATTCAAGAAGGCGCTGAAGGCCGGGGTGAAAATTGCTTTTGGTACTGACATGGGCGGCATTCCGTGGACGGAGCCAATCGCCAATGAATTTGGTTTGATGGTGAAGTTTGGCATGCCGGCGATGGACGCCGTCAAATCCGCGACTTCAACCGCTGCCAACCTGTTGGAGATGAAGGGCGAAATCGGCGTGATAGCTCCGGGCGCTTATGCTGACATTGTTGCCGTACAGGGTGATCCGCTGGCGAATATTGACGCATTGAAGAATGCCGCGTTTGTCATGAAAGATGGAAAGGTATTCAAGCAGTAATGCCCAGCCGGAGTTTCTCAAGATAAAATTTTTGGATTACCTAACGCTAAGGAAAACGAATAATGGCAAGCAAGAATGGCGGCTCGTCGTCGATCACCATGGCGGTGGCCCGGATCGTGGTGGGCATCATGTTTCTGTTCTTTGCGCAATATAAGTTGCTAGGCCGTGATTTTGCCCATGGCGGTTATGAGAAATACGTGACGGGCTTTGTTCAGGAAAGCGCAGTCAGCGTGTACAAGCCGTTTTTGCGCGCAACGTTGAAATATCCGGTGGCCTCAGCCTATGCCGTGGCGGTTGCTGAGTTGCTGATTGGCCTCTCCATGGTGCTGGGATTTCTGGTGCGGCCCTTTGCAATGCTGGGCGCGCTGTTCATGTTGAATCTTCTGTTTTCCACCTGGGTGCTGCCGCATGGCGTGCCCATCTGGCGTTACTTTGGCAACGAATTAGATAATATCGGACTGCTCCTTCTGTTCCTTTTATTTTTCGCCCACAATGCAGGTCAGACGTTTGGATTGGACAAGGGAAAATAAAAAACCACCAGGGCAAGAATGCCGCCCTGGTGGATGAAGTAGCAGGAGAAAAATCAGGCTGGGCCGCCGAGAGGCACGGTGGAAGAATGAAAATCAAGCAGTTCAACTTGCGGCGGCGGCGGAGAGAGCTTTTGCTGCAACTCCACCAGTGCCAGCCGGAGTTCATCCAACTCAGCGGGTGAGCGCGTGGTTTTCCATTGGTCAAAATCCGCAGCCAGCGTCCGGCACGCCATCGCCAAAACTCGCATGGGATAAGCGTCCAGTTGCAACCCAACCGTTACTGGCCTGGCCTGGCCCGCAGGAACGAATGCCGGTTCGGTCACATTTCTCGGCGAAGTGCCTGCTGCCCGGATCGACTGAATGATGCGGTCAATCCGCTGCTGGTTTTCAGCCGTAATATTTTGAAAGCTGATGCCCATCCCAACCATGGGATAACTGGTTCGGACCACTCCGGCTGATTCAACCTGAGCGCCTTCCACATTCATCTTCACATAAATTTCAGTGTTCACTGTAAGCGGCGCGAGTGTTTCAATGTATACACCGCCCTGGGCAATGTCCTTCACCTGGCCGTATATAGGACAACCAGGGCCCTCAGCCCGGACTGACGCGCTTCCTGTGCATTCAAAACGCGTGTGCCACCGCTTTTCCGTGACCGGACGTCCTTCCAGATGCATATCGGTAGCAGCTTTGCGATTTGGGCCGGCGTGCAGAGCATCGTCCGTTTCATCCGCCGGCAGGCTGATGCCCCAGACGCTTTTGTGTGGCTCCAGACTGCGAACACCCGCTTGCCCTTCCATGGCGCTGCCCGGCGCCCCCATCCAGAACACCTGAAATCTGGCTTTTATAGCGCCTCGCTGGATCTCAATCACCTCACCTGGTTCCAGCAAAGATCCCAAGCCACCCAGCCGGGCGGAGGTTTCCGTAAGGTCGAGCGTGTGGGCCAATTGCTTTTCCTGGCCATTGTTCCGGAGAACAGTGACCGGCAAAACCATTTTGCGGCGCAGACTGCTCCGGGTACGACTCTTGGAAGACATGCGGCAACTCCTTCCTCTACACATCGGCAGCAAATGAAAGGACTTGAGTACTCAGCAAGGATGAATGGCTTTTTTTCTTCAATTGCCATCCTGGGCTGACGCCATGGCGGGCATTCATGGATAGTGTGGTATTGACCGAGTGGGCTCTTAGGAGCGGCTGCCGCCGCTTGCGGCCAGATACCCCATCTCATCGATTTCTGCCGCTGTTGCCAGCTTCTTTTGCAGCTCCGCCACGGCATGGCGCAATTCCGCTAATTCGCCGGCTGATCGGGCGGATTTCCAATGGTCAAAATCGGCCGCCAAACTCTGGCAGAGGGTGACCAGGATGCGGCAGGCGTCAAGACGGGTGGCTTGCGACATGCTTTCCGGCCCATTCGATGCCGCAAGAAAGTGTGCAGGGAGCGTCTGGTCAGCCGTCGCAATTAAATTGTGCGGCGGAGCGGGGACCTGTTGTTCATCCCATGCTTTCTGCTTTAGCTTCTGCAGCACCAGAACGATCCTGCGCTGGTTCTCGGCAGATATTTTGTGGAAGGCGATGTCCATGCCCACGCGCGCCGTGCTGCCGTGAACAATGCCTGCCATATCCAGGTGAATGCCTTCTATTTTCGCGTCCATTGACACCACTGTATTCACTGGCAGGGTGGTGCTGGCCTCAACGTAAACGCCGCCCAGATGAATGTTTTTTAGCTGAACGCGGACCGGATAGTTAGATCCGGGAGCACGCAGGGTGATTCCGGCGCTGCAGTCATACCGGACTTTTTCGCCCGGGTTCCCGCTTGCGGCACTTGTGACGGTAACAGAGCGCACTTCCCGCATGTCAATGGAGAAATCAGGCTGGTCCGGCGGAAGCTGAATGCCCCAGATGGATTTATTAGGATCAACGCCGCGGATGCCGGCCTGTCCGGAAAGTGTGCTGGCGGGCTCTCCTATCCAATACACCTGGAACTTGGCTTTCACGCCACCGCGCTGGATTTCAATGATTTCGCCGGGATCAAGGGATGAACTGAGGCCGCCCAGACGGGCGGAACTCTCGGTAACGTCCAGCGTATGGGCCAGTTGCTTTTCCTCGCCGCTACGCCGTATTACCGTGACAGGAAGCACTACCTTCCTGCGAAGCTTGCCCCGTTTTAACATAGCCAAAGTCCCGCTCCTGGGGCACGGACGTTCGGGATATTTGTCCCTGCCAGTAAAGATGAATCGAGGGTATCTTCTGTCCATCAGGGTAACTGACCTTTAGGACAATGCGATAGGTGACTAATGTAACAAAAGCCAGAATCTTTGGTAACCAGTGATCTTAATGTTGGCGGAGCCAGACTGCAGCAGAGCAGGGCCACCTGGAAAAACAAAGCCCGATTCAGAGATAGAGGCGCTGTCCGGGGCCGTTCTGCGCGGCAGGCCGCTCACCCTGTAAAATACTGATTAGACAATGTTGCCGTTCACCGAACAATACGATGTGGTGGTAGTGGGAGCTGGACATGCCGGCTGTGAAGCTGCCATGGCCGCAGCGCGCATGGGCCTGAAGACGGCGCTTTTTACCCTGAACGCTGACCTGATTGCCCAAATGTCATGCAATCCGGCGATAGGCGGGATCGCCAAGGGACATCTGGTGCGTGAGGTAGATGCGCTCGGCGGCATCATGGGCGAAGTTACCGATGCTGTGGGCATCCAGTTTCGTCTTCTCAACACATCACGCGGACCAGCCGTGTGGTCGCCGCGCGCGCAATGTGACAAACAGCAATACCGCCTGAAGATGCGTGAAGTGTTGGAGAGCCAGCCCAATCTTTTCATTAAGCAAGCCGAGGTAGCCGAACTGATTGTAGAAACGGAAGATTCGCCGCGGAGACGCGGAGACACGGAGACCAACCAGATTAGCGGCGAGGCCGGCTTGCACGCCGAGCTGCATGTTACAAGCACGGAAGAATCTGGGCTGGAAATAAATGCTGGACGGCTTGGAGCGACGCGAAGGCGAGCGACAGGAATAAAGCTGCGCGATGGCCGCACAATCGGCGCGCGCGCCGTGATTGTTACCACCGGGACTTTTCTGAACGGACTGATCCATTGCGGCGAACAGACTTATCCTGCCGGACGCAGCGGCGAGCCGCCATCGCAACTTCTGGGTGAATCGCTCAAGATGCTGGGCCTGCGCGGATGCCGCCTTAAAACCGGCACACCACCCCGTCTGGATGGCCGCAGCATTGACTGGTCGCGATTTGAGGTCCAACCCGGCGACGCTGATCCCACGCCCTTCAGCTTCCGCACTAAAAAGATCACGCAGAAGCAGGTGCCGTGCTATCTGGCTTTTACCACCGCGGAAACGCATCGCATTATCCGCGAGAACGTGCATCGCTCACCCATGTATTCCGGCCAGATACAGAGCATTGGTCCGCGTTATTGTCCCAGCATTGAAGATAAGATCGTGAAGTTCCCGGACAAGACCACGCACCAGCTCTTTCTTGAGCCGGAAGGGCTGAACACGCATGAGATATACATCAACGGCATGAGTACGTCCATGCCAATCGATGTGCAGCTTGCGGTCCTCAAGTCCATTCCCGGACTGGAAAACGCGGAGATGCTGCGGCCGGGATACGCCATTGAGTATGACTCCATTGACCCCACTGAACTTGAGCGGACGCTGGAGACAAAAAAGATCGATTGGCTGTTTCTCGCCGGGCAGATCAATGGGACCTCCGGCTATGAAGAGGCAGCGTGCCAGGGCTTGATGGCGGGAATCAATGCCGCCCTGAAGGTCAAAGACGAACCGCCGTTGGTGCTGGACCGGACAGAAGCCTACACGGCAATTCTGATTGACGATCTCATCAGCAAAGGCACGAATGAGCCTTACCGCATGTTCACCTCACGCGCGGAGTTCCGGCTGCATTTGCGGATTGACAACGCCGACCGGCGGCTCACCCCGCACGGCCGTCGCATCGGACTGATTGGCGACGATGCGTGGGCAGACTTTGCAGCGAAACAGCAACGCGCCCAGAAACTAGCGGCATTGCTGGAGAAGACGCGCGTCTCCGGCGAGTTGCTGGAAAAGATTGAGCAGGCGCAGAAAGAGCGGATGGCCGCTACGGCTGTGTTGGAACCAGCGGCAGATGAGACCGGCGAAGATGCAGGCGCGCCGAATGGACATGTTGCTGGCGCGGCGGGAAAACTTTCAAACGCCATTGGTTCGCCGCTGGCCCAGTTGTTGCGGCGTCCGGAGATTGTGATTGAGGATATGGCGGCGGTGATTGGAGACGTCTATCCGGAGTTCTTTGTGGAAATCTTGCATACCTCTGGCGGGGTTGCAGCGGACTCAAACGCCGCACATGAATGTGGAGACGTAACAAGGTATGACTTTAGCCGTACCGCCAACAATACAAAAGATCAGGGCTTTAGTCCCTGCAAACTTTCCACTGCCGCGCGCAATGAGATGAAATCCGTGGAAACGGAAATCAAATACGCCGGCTATCTCGATCAGCAGCGCAAATCGATTGAGCGCCTCAAGAAGGCCGAGCAGCGCACGATCCCTGACTGGTTTGATTACGCTAAAGTCAGCGGCCTCTCGCGCGAGATGAATGAAAAGCTCCAGCGCGTACGCCCGCGCACACTGGGACATGCTTCCCGCATTCCTGGGGTTACACCGGCAGCGGTGAGCCTGATCAACGTATATATAGAGATTCAAGGCAAGCGGTTTGCGCAAGCGCAGAGCCTTGCAGAATAATTCCATGGCAGCGCATGAAGGGGAACATCAAGCCAGGGAAAACCAATCGACAGTTGCTAAGTCACTGGCTTAAACGAAACCGGTTTTCTATCCGCTCGATATATGCCCAGGGAACATCAGGATCGTGGGTAAAGATGGTAAGCCACTGCTCCGGTATGGCGCGGGAATAGTAACGCTTACGGTTTTCCAGCACCTCAAGCGGAAACAAGTCATAGGCCATGGCCCACACCGGATCAAGGTGCCAGGTGGTAGGAATTAAATCTGAGATATAGCAGGCCGTCTTGCCGGCGCTGCGGATAAACACCGCCCACATATTGCGCGTGTGGCCGGGCCATATCTCCACGGAAATACCGGGTGCAATTTCCGCGTTGCCGTCAATCAGCTTCATCTGGCCGTTCTGGAGCAACGGGTCATAGTTGGGGCCCAGATAACTCACGCGGTCGCGCTCGGTCTGCAACTGTCCGTGCTTCCACTCGCCTTCCGGCGCGAAGTACTTTGCGTTGGGAAAAGTGGCGACGGCGGCGCCGTTCTTGTAAACCGTGTTCCAGCCGCAGTGGTCAAAGTGGAGGTGGGAATTGATGACGATATTGATTTCTTCCGGGGCAACGCCGGTTGCATGAAGATTGTCTAGCAGCTTCTCCTGGGTTTCGAAAATCTTCTTTCTCTTTTCCTCCAGCTTGTTGCCAATGCCGGTTTCAATCAGGATGTTCTGTTTTCCAGTGCGGACCAAAACCGAATTGCAGCTTACAGTAATGCGATTCAGTTCGTCCGCCTGGACTTTTTTCTGCCACATCACTTTGGGGATGATGCCAAAAAATGCGCCGCCATCGGCCACGTAAGTCCCGTCAGTCAGAACGGTAAGTTCAAAGTCGCCCAATGTTATGGTCTGATTGTCCACCAAGCTACTCCGTGCCCAAAAGCTCGCGGTGGAAATGTGACCGGATGCG
>DATBCN010000331.1:0-2696 GCA_036270475.1 Candidatus Angelobacter sp.
TTTGGCGGAATGGTTTGGTTCCTGGCAATTTTTGGCGGAGCTATCGCCGACCGTTTGGGCTTCCGCCGCGCTCTGTCTCTCGCCTACCTGATTCTCGCGGCGGCCTATTTTCTGATTGGCTCGATTGCCGCGCCGTGGCTGGCGCCCGTGCGCAATTCCGTTCCACTGATCGTCTTCGTCGGCTTTGTTCTGATGCTGCCCGCGCTGGGAATTTCCATGGTCAAACCTTGTGTGGTGGGCACCACTGCGCGCGCCTCTAAAGAAAATGTCCGCTCGCTCGGCTATTCCATCTACTACACCATGGTGAATATCGGCAGCGCTTCCGGCCCGTACATCGCTTCCTGGGCACACCGAAATTTCGGCGTGGAGACCGTATTTCGCGTCGCCGCGGCCAGCGTGTTCCTGATGTTTTTTGCGGTGCTGATTTTCTTCCGCGAACCGGCGCGCGATCCGAATGCTCCCGCACAGTCCATCGCCAACACCTTGAAGAATTTCGGCGTGGTCGCAGGCAATCCCCGCTTCATGCTTTTCCTGCTGATTTTTACTGGCTACTGGATCGTGTTCTGGCAGCAATTCATCACCCTGCCCGGTTACGTGCATGGCTTCATCGATGCCAAAGCTGATGTGGAGATGATCCTGATTACCGACGGTCTTGCGGTGATCGCATTAACGCTGCTTTTGAACCAGTTGACCCGCAATATTCCCGCGTTCACTGCCATTATCCTTGGCACCACCATCACTTCGCTGTCCTGGGTTGTTCTTGCCGTTTATCCGCGGGTGTGGACCTGCTATCTCGCCATTTTCGTGCTGGCCATCGGTGAAATTATTCACCAGCCGCGCTACTACGAATACATCTCGCGTTTAGCGCCGCCCGAACAGCAAGGCACCTACATGGGATTCGCTTTTTTGCCGCTGGGAATTGGCTCGCTGGTCGGCGGCTGGTTTGGCGGCCGTGTGATGCATCATTTCGCTGAAGTCGCAAAACAGCCGCAAATGGCCTGGTGGATCTTCACCGGCATCGGGCTGCTAACCGCGCTGCTGCTGCTGCTCTACGACCGCACCATCAAACCCAGCCAGGCGCCCGCATCATGATCACGCATTTCGGTTTCGCTCTTTCCGTGGTAGGGGCACAGCACTGCTGCGCCCTTCTCCATGCAGGTACAACGGATCGTAAACATGCGCGGCATTTCTGAGAGATGGAGGTCAAGAAGGTTTTTACTGATCACTGATCGCTTGGTTTAATTCAGCATCCGCCGCAGCGATTCCAGCGCCTGCCGGGCCAGCGAATACCGCGGCTCGATTTCCAGCGCTTCCTGAAAGCAGCGCATGGCTTGCGAGTACATTTCTTTTCCCAGGTACGCGCGGCCCAGATTGTAGTGGGGGAAATGGCGCGGCTCGTAGCGCTTGGCATCAATCGCCTGCTGCAGCCACGGAATGGCCTGATCGAAATTGCCCTGCTCGATCATGTACGCGCCAATGTCGTTGTAGGGATTGCCAAAGTCCGGATCGATCTTGATGGCGGCCTGGCACTCCACAATGGCGTCTTCCAGCTTGCCCTGGAAGTGATAGGTCCAGCCAAGAAAGGTGTGTGCTTCCGCCGTGGGATGCAGCTCCAGCGATGAATGATAGAGTTCGACTGCGCGATCGTAATCGCCCTCCATCTGCGCCTGATATGCGTCTTGAAGCACTTCCCACGCCTGCGTAAGGGTTTCCTGGTCCATGACCCATTGTTACCACTCGGGACGCTGCCTGCCTACGGTACAAAAGTCCCAGAGGTTCGCAAAGGGAACCTGTCCTTCCTGACGGGAGTACAGGTAAAACCCGAGGCGAGAACGGCCAAAAAATGCAGAACAAATTGCAATCTGCCGCATCAAATGGAGAGAATAGAGGCCGCACGGCAACCGAATCCCGCTGTTCAGGAGAGAAATCGTGAATCGTATCTTAGCCAATACCGGGGCCAGAACTGCGGCCCTGCTCGCAACTGTTGCATTGGGCGTATCGCTGTGCGTCTCGGGGTTAGCCTTGGCGCAGACCAAAACCACAAAGAAAGCGCCGGCGGGCAAAGCGGATCCCGCGGCCGTGGCACGCGGCAAGGAAGTGTTCCAGCAGAAATGTTCCACCTGCCATTACGACACCAGCGACGCCAAAAAAATCGGGCCGGGACTGAAGGGCATCGGCAAGCGCGGAACTTTTACCGTGAACAACAACAAAGTAACGGACGAATCGCTGAAGACCTGGATCGAAAACGGCGACTCGCTGATGCCGCCATTCAAAGACGTGATCGAAGACGCGCAGATCAAAGACGTCATCGCCTACGTGAAAACTCTCTAAGAGAGATTCCTCACTTCGTTCGGAATGACGATTTTTTTGTGGGCGGCAACTGGCGTTTTTTTTTGCGGACAGCAACTGACGGATTTTTTGCTGGCGAGAGTTTTTGGCGCGGCGAGAATTCTGGTTCGACGATTTCCTCGGCAAAAAAGAAAAGCCCTCGAAGCCGAAACACTTCGAGGGCAATTTCTTTTGATCAAGAATCCTCGACCAAATTCTTGCATGCAACTCCCTTGCGGGAGCCGCGGCTACTTCAGAATCGCATCCTTCAGGGCCTTCGCCGGGCGCAGGCGCACAACGGTCTTGGCCTTGATCTTGATGGCTTCGCCGGTCTGCGGATTGCGGCCCATGCGCGCCTTGCGGTGCGC
>DATBCN010000332.1:0-7133 GCA_036270475.1 Candidatus Angelobacter sp.
CCGTCAATTTATTGAGTCTGAACATCGCTTCTTCCAGGCACCCAGCCACACAGGCCAGCAGCTAGATACAATACCAATCCAGTATTATTTTATCGATTCGGCGGAAGGAATACAAGACCGGAACGGTATTGATTCCGCTTCGACTCCCCGATTTCCCGATCTGCTACCCCCTCCCCCACTCAACCCCGAAAAATATGGACTTAGGCGATTCAACCCCGGGGTTACCCCATAAAATCCGCTCCAGCTTCCTGTCATTTCGCCTCGCCAACCCGGCCCATTCGTCGGCTCCCATAACTCCATAAACAACTGTAAACAAATAACTTATGTTAGCATAAGAGCTCAGGATCGTCAAGCAAAAAGCCCTTGCCACGCTTTTTTTGCTTGCAGTCTGATCGGGGGTTTACCCCGACTAATAGGCCGCGAGATCTCGGATCAACCCTACATCTCTTGTTTTGACTTTTTCCCGCATTGGCCCGTTCAAAGCAGAGCCAAACCGCATGCGTTTCGCAAGACAGTCAGAGGCGGCATTCGAACAACTTCTTGACTACCCACTCATCCGCGACAATACGCGGTAAGCTCTTGGTTGGATGAGGGGGCAAATCATGACCAGTAGATTCTCGGGCAAAGTAATTCTCGTCGCCGGTGGCACCGGGGGGCTAGGCCGCGCCGTTACATTGGCTTTCCTGCATGAAGGCGCATCCGTGATCGCCACTTACATAAAGAAAGACGGAGCGGACGCGCTCAAGGACGCCATTGGTCCCAAAGCCAGCCTGGAACTTCTGCCGCTCGATGCCACCGATGAAGCAGCTTGCCGCGCGCTGGTGGATGGGATCACGGCCCGGCACGGTCATCTCGACATTCTCATAAATACTATTGGCGGATTTGCAGCAGGAAAGCCCGTGTGGGAGACAGATCCCAAGGTCTATCAGTTGATGCTCGCTCTTAACCTGCACGCCGGGTTCAACCTGGCTCAGGCAGTGGTTCCCGCGATGCTGCGGCGGAAGAGCGGAGCGATCGTGAACATTGCTTCCAAAGCCGCTATCGACCATGCCGCCGGCGTTTCGGCGTATGCCGCGTCAAAAGCCGCCACTCTGGCGCTTTTCGATTGCATGGCGCAGGAACTGAAAAGCTCCGGCGTGCGAGTGAACTCCGTGCTGCCCAGCATTATCGATACGGAACCCAATCGCAAAGCCATGCCCAGCGCCGATTTCTCCAAATGGCCCAAGCCGGAAGAGATCGCACAGGTCGTATTGTTCTTATGCAGTGATGAAGCCAAAGTGGTACATGGCGCGGCGATTCCAGTGTATGGCGAAAGCTGAAGGGCGTTTAACCGCCATTCCGTCCCAGCTCCGTAAAGAAGTCTTAACACAATCTTCGCGAATCTTCAGAATGGTGAATTTGGCGCTGAACTATAATCAATCCTGAATCTTAGGGCCGTTCCGGCGTCAATAGGGCCACTGAAAATTGTTGCCATGCAGCCTGAAATCGAATTGGACCCGGCACATTCTAAAAGGACCAGCAGATGTGGATAGTTCGCCTTGCCTTACAGAGGCCGTACACCTTCGTCGTAATGGCGCTGCTTATTCTGATTCTGAGTCCCATTGTCATCATCCGCACCCCGGTCGATATATTTCCTGAAATCAATATTCCCGTCATCAGCATCATCTGGCAGTTCCAGGGTTTGTCCGCCCAGGAGATGGCGGACCGCATCGTCAGCAACACGGAGCGCGGGCTTACCACCACGGTCAATGACATCGAGCATACTGAAACGCAGGCCATGGATGGCCGCGCCATCACCAAGGTTTTCTTTCATCCCACGGCCAATCTGCAGACCGCCCTGTCTCAGGTAACCGCCATCTCGCAGACAGCGGTACGGCAGTTGCCGCAGGGCACCACGCCGCCGCTGATTATCGTTTATTCGGCGTCCAGTGTTCCCATCGTGCAGGTTGGCATCAGCAGCAAAACGCTGCCGGAACAGGCGTTAAATGACCTCTCCGTGAATTTCATCCGTCCGCAGATGACCACCGTAAGCGGCGCGGCCATTCCCTTCCCTTATGGCGGCAAGCAGCGCGTGGTGGCGGTGGATATCGACACAGCCGCAATGCAAGCCAAGGGATTGACGCCCGTGGACGTGGTGAACGCCATCAGCGCGCAAAACCTGATCCTGCCTTCGGGCACGGCCAAGATCGGCAATCTGCAATATCAGGTCTCAATGAACGGAAGCCCGGACACGATTGCCGAAATCAACGGCCTTCCCGTTAAGACCCAGAATGGCGCAACCACTTATATCCGCGACGTGGCCCATGTTCGTGATGGCTTTTCCCCGCAGACCAACGTAGTCCGGCAGAACGGGCTGCGCGGCACATTAATTACCATCATGCGCAACGGCGGCGCTTCCACGCTGGATATCGTCAAAAATATCAAGCAGGTGCTGCAGCGCGTTACTCCCACGCTGCCGCAGGACGTTGACCTGAAACTGCTCTTTGACCAATCGCTGTTTGTGCGCGCCTCCATCAACGGAGTTGTGCGCGAGGCGCTGATTGCAGCGTGCCTTACCGCGGCCATGATCCTGTTGTTTCTGGGGAACTGGCGCAGCACGTTGATTATTGCTATTTCCATCCCGCTCTCGATACTTTGTTCGGTCATCACCCTCGCAGCCCTGGGACAGACTTTCAACATCATGACCCTGGGAGGGCTGGCGCTGGCCGTAGGCATCCTGGTGGATGACGCCACGGTGGAAATTGAAAATATTGACCGCAACCTGGCCCAGGGCAAAGAACTGAAACAGGCCATCCTGGATGGCGCATCGCAAATCGCCGTGCCGGCATTTGTCTCCACGCTGTGCATATGCATTGTGTTTGTGCCCATGTTCTTCCTTACGGGCGTGGCAAAGTTCTTGTTCGTGCCGCTGGCGGAAGCCGTGGTCTTTGCCATGATGGCTTCCTATCTGCTCTCGCGCACGCTTGTCCCCACCATGGTGATGTATCTTCTCCGCGGCCATGAGCATGAAAACAAATTCAAAGTGGGGACGGGGTTCTCCGCGCCGTTCAAGCGCTTCCAAATTGGTTTCGAACGCCGGTTCGAGCAGCTTCGCGACGCATATCACCGCACGCTGCGCTCGGCCATGGACCATCGCGCGACCTTTGTTACCTGTTTCCTGGCGTTCTGTATACTCTCGCTGGGACTCGTCTTCTTCCTGGGCCAGGATTTCTTCCCCTCGGTGGATGCCGGTATTTTCCGCATGCATGTGCGAGGACGCGCCGGCCTGCGGATTGAAGAAACCGCCCGCCTTTGCGATGAGGTGGAAAATTTTGTCCGCACAAAAATCCCAAAAGAAGAGCTGGTTACGGTGCTGGACAATATTGGACTTCCCTACAGCTCCATCAATAATTCTTACAGCACAGCCGGCAGTATTGGCACGGCAGATGCCGAGATATTGTTTTCACTGAACCAGGAAAAGCACCATCCGACAGCGGATTACGTGAAGCAACTGCGTGAAGAGCTGCCGCGGCAATTTCCCGGCGTTGAATTCTTCTTTCAGCCTGCCGACATTGTCACCCAGATCTTGAACTTCGGGCTTCCCTCTCCTATCGACATTCAGATCGTGGGCAAGAACACAGCCCAGAATTACCAACTGGCGCAAGAACTGGCCAACGATCTGCGTCATGTTCCCGGCGCTGCCGATGTTCATGTGCAGCAGATGATTAATTCTCCGGCGCTCAAGCTCAACGTGGACCGCACCCGCGCGCAGCAGGTGGGACTGCAGCAGCGCGATGTGGCGCAAAACCTGCTCGTCTCATTGAGCGGCAGCTTTCAGACCGCGCCCACGTTCTGGCTGAACCGCGAAAACGGCGTCACCTACAACGTTGCCGTGCAGTCGCCGGAATACCGCGTGGACTCGCTCCAGGCATTGATGAATACGCCGATAACCGCCATCGGCGCGCCCGCGCCCCAGGTCCTGGGAAATCTTGCCACCATAACGCCGGCCGTGACTCCGGCGGTAATTTCGCACTACAACATCCAGCCGGTGATGGATGTTTATGCCAGCGTCCAGGGGCGCGACCTGGGCGGAGTGGCGCGGGATACGCGCAAAATCGTCGCCAATTTTGAAAAGAAGCTGCCCAGGGGATCGCGCATTGAGATACGCGGACAGGTTGAAACCATGACCAGTTCGTTTGCCGGTCTTGGCATCGGCCTGGTGATGTCGATTGTGCTGGTCTACCTTTTGATTGTGGTCAATTTCCAATCGTGGCTCGATCCGTTCATTATTATTACGGCCCTTCCCGGAGCTCTGGCGGGAATTGTCTGGATGTTGCTGCTCACTCACACCACTCTGAATGTACCCTCGTTAACTGGCTCCGTCATGTGCATGGGTGTGGCCACGGCCAACAGTATTCTGGTGATCTCCTTTGCGCGCGAACGAATGCAGGAAGGGCTTACGGCCTGGGATGCGGCAATGGAAGCGGGATACACGCGCATGCGTCCGGTAATCATGACGGCGCTGGCCATGATTATCGGCATGGTGCCAATGGCGCTGGGCATGGGTGAGGGTGGCGAGCAAAATGCTCCGCTGGGACGGGCCGTGATCGGCGGGCTGATTTTTGCCACGGTCGCCACGCTGCTTTTTGTGCCGGTAATTTTCAGCATGATCCATGGCCGCAGAGAGGCCAAAGCAGCAGCGCGGGCGGAATCCCGGCAAGAGGTCTATTCCCGTATTTAAAATATCGTATTTACTATCACCGAATTTACTATCTATGACACAGCTTATGGAACAGCAAAGTCCAGAACGCGCAGCGGCAACGGGCAGCGAGCCAGACAGGACGCAACCGGCCCAGCCTGCGAAAAAGAGCGGCCTGCTTGCGCTCGTGGTGCTGGCAATTCTCATGGTGGCGGGCGCATTCGCCCTGGTGCGCCGCATTACTGAGCGCGGCGCGCTGGCCAAAGAGACGGAAAGGCTCGCCGTGCCCACGGTCAGCGTTTCCAAACCAAGCGCCGAGCCTGCCTCGGACCAGTTGGTGTTGCCCGCGCAGCTCCAGGCTTACGTGGAATCCGCGATCTATGCCAGGACTAATGGCTATCTGTTGCGCTGGAACCGTGACATGGGCAGCCACGTAAAAAAAGGCGAGCTTCTGGCCGAGATCGATACGCCTGAGGTTGACCAGGAGCTCATGCAGGCGCAGGCCGCGCGCCAGCAGACGGAAGCACAATTGCAACTGGCCAAATCAACTGCGGACCGTTGGGCCAACCTGCGCAAGACCGATTCAGTTTCCCAGCAGGAGGCCGATCAGCAAGCCAGCGCTTATACCCAGGCCATGGCCAATACCGCTGCTGCGGAAGCCAATGTCCGCCGATTGCAACAACTGGAATCATTCAAGCACGTCTATGCGCCGATTTCCGGCGTTATCACGCGCCGCAATACTGACGTGGGTGCGCTGATTACCGCCGGAAGCGCCGGCACGGGCAGAGAGCTTTTTGACGTCGCCCAGGTTGATCCGCTGCGCGTTTTTGTCAGCGTGCCCCAAACCAATGCTCCCTCCATCCGCGCCGGGCTGCCGGCTTATATTGAGCTGCGGGAATATCCAGGACAAAAATTCGCGGGTAAGGTAGTCCGCACCGCGGACTCCATTGATACGGCTACGCGCACTTTGCTTACCGAAATTGACGTTCCCAACCCTGATGGCCACCTTCTGCCCGGCTCATATGCGGAAGTCCATTTCGCCGTGCCTATCCAGATCACGCGCATGTCGATTCCCGTAAACGCCCTGCTCTTCCGTCCTGAGGGCCCTCGCGTTGCGGTGGTTGGCCCGGACCATAAGGTCCACTTGAAGGCGATCTCGATTGGCCGTGACTTCGGTATTAAAGTGGAAATTCTTGGAGGACTTGATCCTAGCGATCAGATCGTGGTCAACCCCGCGGACTCTCTTGAGGAAGGCCAGGAAGTGAACATCAAGAGCGGAGGCGGAGCACAATCGTGAGGACAGGTTTCTTGCGGGCATGTTCCGCGGCGGTGCTTGCGGTTCTTTTGAACGGATGTGCCGTGGGGCCAAACTATCATCGGCCTGACGTGGCAACGGCGCCCGCATGGAAAGAGCAGCCGCCCTGGCGTCCAGCCGATCCCAAGGATTCCATCGCCAAAGGAGCTTGGTGGACGACCTTTGCCGATGATGAGCTAAACCAGTATGAAACCCAGGCGCTAAAAGCGAACCAGACAATCGAGATTGCCCGTAACCAATTGGAACAGGCGCGGGCTTCAGCGCGCATCAGCCAGTCAGGGTTGTTTCCCCAGCTCGGCGCAGGGGTTTCCGCGCAGCGGGCACGCAACTCCGCCGGCAAGCCAACCACCACCGGAATTCCGCTGGCCTCGCCATCAACAGCAAACGATTTTCTAATCCCTTTCAATCTTACGTGGGAAGCTGACGTTTTTGGCGGCGTCAGGCGGGGTGTTGAGTCCGCGAACGCGGCCTATCAGGCCTCAGCAGCCGGATTGGAGAATGTCCGTCTAGTCGTTACGTCTGAGCTGGCGGTGGACTATTTCACGCTGCGTGAGCTCGATGCGGAAATCGCCGTGGTGGACGCCTCCGTGGAGTATCAATCAAAGTCACTACAGCTTGTGCAGAACCGGCACACCGGCGGCATCGCTTCCGGTCTGGACGTGGCCCAGCAGGAAACGCTGCTCAACTCCACCAGGACGCAGGCAACACTCCTGCGCCGCCAGCGGGCGCAGTTTGAGCATGCCATTGCCGCGTTGGTCGGAGTTCCTGCTTCCGTATTCAATGTCCCGGTAAAGCCTCTGGCGCTTGCGCCGCCAAGGGTGCCAATCGGCGTACCCTCTGACATGCTGGAGCGCCGCCCTGATGTGGCGCAGGCAGAAAGGCAGATGGCCGCGCAAAACGCACAGATCGGCGTGGCTACAAGCGCCTTTTATCCCGGCATCAGCATCTCCGGCGGCGGCGGATTTGAGAGCAGTGACATCAGCAAGCTCATCAGCGCCTCCACCGGGTTTTGGGCGCTGGGCGCCAATGTTGCGGAAACCGTCCTGAGCGGCGGACGACGGCGCGCCCAGGTGGACTTTGCCAAATCCGCTTATGGAGCTTCGGTCGCCAACTACCGTCAGACCGTCCTTACTTCATTTC
>DATBCN010000333.1:0-9478 GCA_036270475.1 Candidatus Angelobacter sp.
GCGTTGGGTTTGGCATGGCGGGCACTGGCCCGCCGATCAGAATAGTACTGCCACACCAGGGCCGGATCGCATTCCCATGCATCAATGTTCGCGAGGTCATAATGGCTGTGGCCGCGCCAATTCGTCCCTTGAAATACGGGAATCCCACTCTCCGCGCTGATGCCGGCACCCGTCAAAACGAAAATGCGGCCCTTCGCTGGCATGAACTGTTTCTGCCTCCCGGCTAAAACTGGCCTATAATCTAGTTACCTTGAGAAAACCAGTTGGTATTGTTCTCTCATTGCTGTTGCTGGCCGCGCTGGCTATAGCTTTGCCGCCAGCCCTGCAGCAGCCTGGCCCCATCGGCGTGAGCCGGCTGCTCTTGATCATACCTTTTGAGAATACTTCGAGTGCCGCCGGAATTGACTGGATCGGTGAAGCATTTCCTGAGGTACTGAGCGCGCGCCTTGGCCCCAGCGGGCTCTTTATTATGGGCCGTGAAGACCGCCTCAATGCCTTTGACCGGCTTGGTATTCCCGCCGGCGCCAAACCATCCCGCGCAACGCTCTATCAGGTGGCCCAGCAACTGGACGCGGACTATGTGCTCATGGGCGACTTCCGCATCGATGGCGCAAACATCACTGTCCATGCACGGCTCATGGACATGGAGCATCTGCGTCTTAGCAGTGAGCTTGCCGAGTCCGGCCCACTGGCAAGCCTGATTACGATCCAAACGGCCCTGGCCTGGGACGTGCTCAACACGTTGAATCCAGCCGGCGGCGTGGCGAAAGCGGACTTTATTGCCCGCTTCCCTGCGCAACGCCCTGACGTTCTGGAAAACTATGTTCGCGGCATCACGGCCACGAGTGAGCAGGAAAAGATCAGGCGTTTTAAGGAGGTGGTGCGGCTGGAACCAACTCATGCCCTGGCCCTGCTGCAACTGGGCAAGAGCTATTACAAGGCGCGCGACTACGAAGCCGCGGCGGGTTGGCTGACGCGCGTTCCCGCCGGCGACGCCAACACGAATGAAGCCCAGTTTTATCTTGGCCTGGCTGCATTCTATGCCGGGCACATGGACAAAGCCGACAGCGCTTTCCACGCACTGGCCGCAAAGCTGCCGCTCACCGAGGTCCTAAACAATCTGGGCGTTGTGGCCGCGCGCCGGGGACAGCGCAACGCACGCAGCTACTTTGAACAAACCGTGCAGACTGACCCGGACGAACCAGATTACCGCTTCAACCTCGCGGTGGAGTTGTACCGCGAAGGCGACTCTTCCGGCGCAACGCGAGAGTTGCGCGCATCGCTGGCCATCAACCCCGACGCTGAAGCAAAGAGCTTTCTAGAAGCGATTGCTTCCGGCAATCCCCCGGCGCGCATGCCGCTGGAACGGATTAAGCGCAACTATGACGAATCCACCTTCCGTCAACTGGCCCAGGAAATAGAAAACATGAACGAAACCCGCCTGGCGAAATCAGACCCGGCAAGCCACGCGGCTTTTCATATCCAGCATGGCCAGGAATTGCTACAGGCCGGACTGATGGGCGAAGCGGAAAAACAATTTCATGAAGCCGTGGTGCTGGAGCCAGCCAGCGCCGATGCCCATGCCGGCCTGGCGCGAACTCTTGAAGCCGTACAGGACAACGTGGGCGCACGCAATGAAGCGCGCATGGCCATCAAACTACAGCCGACTGCCGAGGCCTATCTGGTGCTGGCGCGGCTGGATATGGCAGAAAACAAATTACCCGCAGCCGCGCAGAACGTTGAACACGCGCTGGCGCTTGATCCGGGCAATGCCGCGGCAACCGCCCTTAAGCGCGATATCGCCGCGGGTTTTACAGGTAAAACCCAGTCTCCGCAACCTTGAGAGGTCAGAACCATGCGTCCGAATTTTCTTGCAAAAGCCGGCTTCTTCAGAACCGCAATCCTACTCGCGCTCTTTTTTGCTTCGCGCGCAGCTTCGGCGGACGTGCTGAAGATCGTGGTGGATGACACCATCAATCCAATCACGGCTGAGCATATTGACCGCGCAATTCAGGAAGCGCAGCGCACCCGGGCCGATGCTCTGCTGTTCGAATTGAATACTCCGGGCGGCGTCATAGGCCCTATGGAGCGCATTATCCAGAAAATCCTGGCATCACCCGTACCGGTGATCATTTATGTATCGCCAGCAGGCAGTGACGCCGGTTCTGCAGGTTTCTTCATTCTGGAGGCCGCGGACATCGCAGCCATGGCGCCCGGCACCCACGCCGGCGCAGCACACCCCGTGCGCGGCGATGGAGTCACCATGGACCCAGTGATGAAAGAGAAGTTGGAGAATTATGCCGCTTCACTACTGCGCTCTTACGTAGGCAAACGCGGACGTAATATTGAAGTTGCAGAGAGCGCGATGAAGGAGTCCAAGGCTTTTACCGCGGAAGAAGCCCTAGAAAAGAACCTGATCAACTGCATCGCTAAAGATGAAAACGATCTGTTTACGCAGCTCGAAGGCAAGACCATCACCCGTTTTGATGGGTCCAAAACCGTACTTCACATCGCAGGTAAGCCCATTCATTTTTATGAGATGACTACGAAACTTCATATCCTGGCGTTTTTGATGAATCCCAATGTCCTCTTTCTGCTTTTCACAATTGGCATGCTGTCAATCTATTTTGAGTTCAATCATCCCGGCGCGATAGCTCCGGGAGTAATTGGCTTTATTGCGATCCTGCTGTCTTTTTATGCGCTGAACCTGCTGCCTTTCCGGTCCATCGCCTTGGTGCTCATCATATCGGCGTTTGCGCTCTTTATACTTGAAGCAAAGTTCCAAACCCACGGCGTACTGGGAATCGGGGGAGTTGCGCTGATGGCGTTGGGCGGGCTCCTTTTGATCGATGGTCCAATACCGGAGTTGCGCGTCAATATCTGGACGGCGCTGGGCGTCAGCCTGCCGCTTGGGGCCATCACCGTTTTCCTCATGTCGATAGCCCTGAAAGCACGTAGAAACAAAGTGGTGACCGGCGAGCAAGGCATGATCGGCGAGGTGGCGATTGTATGTGCGCCGCTCACACCGGCGGGGAAAGTTTTTGTCCAGGGTGAACTCTGGGACGCGGTCTCACCGGCG
Source organism: Candidatus Angelobacter sp. (assembly GCA_036270475.1). Taxonomy (GTDB): domain Bacteria; phylum Acidobacteriota; class Terriglobia; order Terriglobales; family Acidobacteriaceae; genus Angelobacter. Next base: position 3,080 of record DATBCN010000333.1, read on the forward strand.
CATGTTGAAGCCGGCGGAAAAGTGGTGGTCCGCGGCGTGGAGAACCTTGTGCTCCGCGTGGAACCAGTGCATGAATCTGTGCCGCAGGCTACCATTGCAGGATGATTCTTTTGCATTTGCGGCCCGGGTACCATAGAATCCGTTCGATTCCCCACTTGAACCAGATGGAGGCACCGTGGCAATCTTTTTTCTAGCTGCAGGCGTAATTCTCTTTCTATACATGGTCAATTCAATCAAGATCCTGCGCGAATATGAGCGCGGCGTCATCTTCCGCCTGGGCCGCCTCATGGCAGACGCGAAAGGCCCCGGCGTGATCCTGGTCTTTGCTCCGGTGGATAAGATCATTCGCGTGGACCTGCGCCAGCAGGCGCTGGAAGTCCCGCCCCAGGACATCATTACGCGCGATAACGTCACGCTAAAAGTGAATGCCGTGATCTACTGGCGCGTGGTGAATGCGCCGCAGGCGGTGGTCCAGGTACAGAACTATTACTGGCAGACGCAGCAATTCGCCCAGACTACGTTGCGGTCAGTGCTGGGCGAGGTGGAACTGGACGAACTGCTGGCCCATCGTGACAAGCTGAATGCGCGCATCCAGAGCATCCTGGACCAGCACACCGCGCCGTATGGAGTGAAAGTCTCCAACGTGGAAGTGAAACAGGTGGACCTGCCGGAATCGATGCTCCGCGCGATGGCGAAACAGGCGGAAGCCGAGCGCGAAAAGCGCGCCAAGATCATCCACGCGGAAGGCGAATTCTCGGCTTCACAGCGGCTCATGGAAGCGGCGCACATTCTCTCCGGCGAGCCGATTGCCATCCAGTTACGCTATCTGCAAACGCTGACGGAAATTGGCGTGGAAAAGAACACGACTATCGTCTTCCCATTACCAGTGGACATGATCTCCGCGCTTACCAAAGCAGTTGAACACATTGGTAAGTAATCCCGGTGAAAATCGGGTTACACTGGGGCTAACGAGGGGAGACGCAATGGCCGCAGGAACACAGATGGGTGTAAAAGACCAAGACCAGATAAGCGACACGGAAATCACTTTAAGCACAGGCAAACTGCTGGGCATCTTTTTTGGCCTGGTGATTATCTGCGGCGTGTTTTTTACCATGGGCTACCTGCTGGGCAAGAGCACCAGCGCGGGCGGACGCACGGAGATCGTCGCCACGGTCCCAAGCGGCAACGCGGCAGCGAAGCCTTCCGGCGCCAACAAGACCCCTGAAGCGACCACGCAGAGCTGTCCTCCCGGATCACCCAACTGCGCGCCCATCAGCCCGGGCAATGATGCAAGCACAAAAAATCCGGACCAGCCTGCGCCAAAATCTGATTCCGGGGGCAAGACCGCGGACCAATCGGCCTCATCTGGAGCAGAAGTAAAGAATGGCGCGGGAAGCTCCTATATGGTCCAGGTCGCGGCTGTATCCAAACAAGAGGACGCCGAGATCCTGGTTACTGCTCTGCGTAAGAAGCAGTACCCGGTCTTTGTCGCAAATTCAGCGGGCGATCCGCTCTTTCACGTGCAGGTTGGCCCCTTTAGTGACAAGAAAGACGCTGACGCCATGCGCACGCGCCTGGCCGGTGATGGCTATAACGCGATTGTGAAATAGGCTTTTTTCTGAAATCCCGAATCCCGCAGAAGCGGGTGAGGGAACCCTATGGTCACAAAATTGTTTTGGCCGCATATGACTTAGGCAGATTCACCGGAAGAAGAGTATTCGTTCCCACCAGGCTCAATTTCATGTAAATAGCTCGTAGCGGTAGGATTCCCTCACCCGCCTTCGCGGGGGTTCGGGATTTCAGAAAAAACTAATCCGTATCAAACCGCTGCTCCCGGAACGGGTCGCCATACATGTGATAGCCGTTCTGCTCCCAGAAGCCCGGCACGTCTTTTTCCGCGAACTCCAGCCCGCGCACCCATTTGACTGATTTCCACGCATAGAGATGCGGCACAATCAGCCGCAAAGGATAGCCGTGGTCAGCACTAAGAGGCTGGCCGTCATGATGCGTGGCAAAGAGCACATCCTCGCGGTCGAGATCGGCCAGTGGCACGTTCGCGGTAAAGCCCTGCTCGGCATGCACGAGCACGTAAGCGGCTTCAGGCTTGAGCTTGACCAGCTTGAGCACTTCCTGAAAGGCGACGCCCTCCCAATCATTGTCAAAGCGGCTCCAGCGCGTGACGCAATGAAAGTCACTGTGCGTCTTGACCCTGGGAAGCTTGCCGAACTCTTCCCATGTCAGCCGCACCGGCTGCTCCACCAGGCCGCGAATAAAGAAGTTCCATCGCGCGGGATCAAAGCGCGGCACCGAACCGTAATGCAGCACCGGCCATTTCAGCGTCAGGGACTGCCCCGGAGGCAGGCGCCCCGCCTGGAGCATCTGCTGCTCTTTTTCCTTGCGATCATTGCCGGAGAAAATGCTGGAATCGTCGGCCATGGCTTCATTTTAACTGCAAGGATAAAAACCTACCACGGAGGTACGGAGACACAGAGAATGAGATCGGGTGATCGCGGGTGATCGGGTGATCGGACAGTCAGACGCCATCTGTCAGGTCAGGGCGATACCGTTCCCCGTCGGTTTGTGGCGATTCAGACCGAAACCCCAGAGCTTTTGTTGTTCTCCGTGTCTCCGTGCCTCTGTGGTAGATTTTCATATTGACCTGAATCGATGTTTGGATGTACTGATAGAAACATGCCACTCTCCGATAAGCAACTTGTTCTTGCGCTCAAAGCCGTAGCTGATCCGGCACGGCTGAAGATACTCCGATTACTGAAACAGAAAGGCCAGTGCTCCATTGGCAAGGGCATAGGCATGTGCGCCTGTGACGTGCAGGACCACGTCACCCTGTCGCAGCCCACCATTTCGCATCACATGGCGATCCTGCGCAAGGCTGGATTGGTGCAGGCAGAAAAACATGGCTTGTGGATGTGGTACAGAAGAAACGAGAAGTCGCTCAAAGAACTGGCCCAGGCCATGAACGCCGAGATTTGAACATTAACTACGAAGGACACGAAGGAGCTTTTTCTGAAATCCCGAGCCACAGCGAGGAATCCCTAGTCGTGGATCATCTTTTCAGGTGTAGCCTTGGATTAACCCTCGAGAGCATCGCGGCAATAGTGATCCCTCACCTGCAACGAACGCAGGTTCGGGATTTCAGATGAAAGTTCTTTCGTGACTCTGAGGTTAGCTCTTGCGTTATCGCACTACTGAAGCAAACATCGGCGACTCAATCAACTGCTGGAAGCTTTTGTCATCGGCCTTAAAGCGCACCACCAGCTTGTTGGTATCGTTGTCCACGGAAGTGCCTTCAATGGCGGCCTTCTCCATAGGTGTGGCGTCCATCTTCTTGAACAGCATGCCGGCTTTCAGCAGAGAGGACAGGGTCGACGCAGTTACATTGTCTGAAGTGAGAACATTCAGGTTGAAATCGACGCCGTGGTCAAAATCCATGCTGTAGCGCGAGCCCAGCAGCTTCTTCTTCATATTGTCGAACTCGCCCAGTTCGGCGGCGCTGCCCAGCGCGGACTTGAGCATGGTCTGCGTGCCGGCGGAATCAAGGACGCTCCAGACTGTTCCCTGCTCAACCGACGGAATCATGTCAGTAATTTCACGATTCGCATTCAGGCTCATGCTGGAGTTGTCACGCGCGTCAAGCGCGGCCTTCACGGCGGAGATGTCGCCGAACAGCATGGTCCAATCGTCAAGAAAGGTCATCTGCATCCCGCCGGACATGGGATAAATCAGAGAGCCGTTCTTTTTTGTGCCCTTGATGTTCTGCTTGGCGATTTTGAGCGCCAGCTTTTTGCGCGGAAACTGCCCTTGCGCAATGCCAATCATCTGCAGGCCATGGTCTTTCAAACGGAAAGACGCCAGCGTGATCTGGTCAATGTCCTTGTCAGGGTTTACGCCAATATCTTTCAGCGCGTCCTCAAACTGCTTCATGTTGGGCGGAAGCAATTTGGCCTTCATGTCCATGGCGGTTTCAGAATTTCTCATGCGGCGGTAATCCACATTGATGACCTGCTGGACTTCCACTGGAATCACCGTGCGCGCTGCCGTGCCCAGTGACGCAGCAAAGCTAACAAGGCCGCTCGCCAGAAAAGCGAGCACAATCACAAGAGTGCGTTTCATATTCATATTTTAGTCCGGTTTTGCTTAATTCTGATGCATTCTGGTGCAACTCAGGATGCTAATTCCCATTACTTAAGGTTTTCACCTCTGGAGTTGCCCTACCCGGGAACGTATCTCCCCGGCAAAACGAGCATCTTTTAATGATCCCAGGTTAATTTCCACGTTGGCGAGCGCCCCAACAATGGCCGCGCTGGCCATGGCCGAGGCCACGGTAAGGTCTGAAGCCATATTAGGGCTGGTAATGGGCTTGAGCGTGGCGATGATATCGGCCACCTCGCGGGCCTTTTCGGCGGTTTCCATGGGAACGCTGGTTGCTCCCTTCATCGCCGACTCAATCACTGCTTCACCGTCGTTTGAGGTCTTGGCCAGCTTGTATGCCGCCAACACCTGGTTATAGCTTGCGGCGTCGGCGTCAATCCCTGCTTTGAGTTCTTCACGGAGCTGCGCCAACCGGGCCAGCGCCGCGCTCAACTGTGGTTCATATTGCATGTAGGCTTTCTTGGTGCGCGACATCGCCGCCACCATGCTGCCGAGAGCTGCAGCCATGGCTGCTACAGATGCCGCAGCACTGCCGCCGCCGGGAGTTGCCGTGGGCGCGGCAAGCTGCTCAATGAATGGCTCAACTCCGGCCCGGAGACCTCCAACAGCCATCTTTCCACTGGTCACGGCAGCCAGCCGGTTCTCCAGGATCATGGACGAATCAAAGTTTTCCACCTGAAGGAACCACTCGGCTGCTTCTTCCAGAGCTTTCTTGGGAATGAGGCCGACGATCTCACTACTGAGCGGCTGCACACCGTAGCGTTCGGCTTCGCGCTTTACAAATTCAAAGACGCGTGCGATGGGAGTCTGCTCAAAGTCTGTCAGGTTCATGGAGACCTGGGCCAGTCCGCGCACTTCAAAGCCCGCACCTTTCACGTACCGCAGTCCGCCGGACGAGTAGCGCACGGCCTTGGCAATTTTTTTGGCTATCTCAACCTCTTTGGTATTCAGAAAGACGTTGTATGCGATAAGCGCTTTGCGCGCGCCAACCACGGTTGCGCCAGCCGTGGGATGCAGCTCGGCATTGCCAAAATCCGGTTTGCGGGCGGGATTCGTCTTCACGTCCTCGCGCAGGCCTTCAAACTGGCCGCGGCGGATATTTTCCAGATTTTGCCGGTCAGGATGTGTCGCCGCCGATTCGTAAAGATAAACAGGGACCTGAAAGCGCTTCCATATCTCTTCCCCTACTTTGCGGGCGATGGCCACGCAGTCTTCAATGGTCACGCCTTCAATCGGGATAAACGGAATCACGTCGGCCGCGCCCATCCGCGGGTGCGCGCCTTGATGCTTGGTAAGGTCAATCAGATCTGCGGCTTTGCCGACGCCGCGAATCGCCGCCTCGGCAATGGCCTCGCGGTCGCCGACAATGGTGATGACGCTGCGATTGTGGTCGGAGTCCATCTCACGGTCCAGGAGCGAGACGCCGGGAATTTTCATGGCGTCAACAATGGCGTCAACCACCGCTTTGTTGCGGCCTTCAGAGAAATTGGGAACGCATTCAACCAGTGTGGACATGCTTCAACGATAGCGGATTTACCGCAAAGGGAGCAAAGTCTTGATTTGGTAATTGGGTAAATTGGTAATTTGGTAATTGAGAACCGGCCGCGCTCAGTCTGGACGTAGAAGATGGCGTTGGCGGTCTCACCTCTCTAATTTACGAAATTACCAAATTACTCAATTACCCAAATTCATTTAAACCAGTTCATCCCCAACTGAAACTGCACGGTGTTCACTCCGGGATTGGGCACGGTTAATCCGGCATTGGAGATATGTTCGTAGCGGACGCCGGCGGTGAAGGCGCGGCGTTCCGAGTTGAAGAACTGAAATCCCAGAGTGGCGTGTGTGAGGAAGTTCACGTGCGAGGTATTCAACGGCACGGCGTGGTTGGTAAACAGAACACCGCCGCCAAGTTCCAGGTAGGGTATGATTCGCTCTGAATTGGTAAAGTTCCACTTTAAGTTCACCGGATTAAAAGCAGACCCAAAGGCATTGTGGGCCGGAGCGGGCTGCCAGAAATAATAGATAGGCATTACGTCAGCCGAATATTCAAAGTTGCCGCGAAGAAATCCTCCCAGGTGGTCCCCGGTAAGGACCTTGCCCAGACGGACGCCGGCATTGAACGCACGCGTATCTTTCGTCCCGCCGGGGACGCTGAATCCGCCACTTACCCAGAAGCCCAGGTCAAGCGGTTTGCCATCCAGCGGCTTGGAGGATTGCGCGGTGGCCAAG
>DATBCN010000334.1:0-7178 GCA_036270475.1 Candidatus Angelobacter sp.
AACAAAGGCGTGATTCCATCAGCAGAAATGCTTCCAACCGAGTAAAATAGATTGTTCAGCCCTTAGAGTTTTCGCCGTGGCGTATGGAGTTGGCGCGGCGCAGGAGTTCGCAATGTCAAAATCACGGGAAAAGAAGACAACCATGTCCTCCGGGCGAAGCCCAAAATCGATCTCGAATGGCCACTCTACGGCCGCTGGTGCAAACGGTGGCGGCTCTCTCCTGAGTAGCGGGCTGCGGCTCAAGACCGGACTGGCCGAGATGCTCAAGGGCGGCGTAATCATGGACGTGACCGATGCCCGGCAGGCCGAGATTGCTGAGAAAGCTGGCGCGACCGCAGTGATGGCGCTGGAGCGTGTTCCGGCGCAGATTCGCGCACAGGGCGGCGTAGCCCGCATGGCGTCGCCTAAGAAGATCCGCGAGATCATGGAGACGGTCTCAATTCCCGTGATGGCCAAGTGCCGCATCGGCCACTTTGCCGAAGCGCAAATCCTGCAGGCGCTGGGCGTGGATTACATTGATGAATCTGAAGTCCTTACCCCGGCCGATGAAGCCCACCATGTGGACAAGCATGCCTTTAAGACGCCGTTTGTCTGCGGTGCACGCAATCTGGGCGAGGCATTGAGGCGCATTGCCGAAGGTGCGGCAATGATCCGCACTAAAGGCGAGGCGGGCACTGGCGACGTGGTGCATGCTGTAAAACACATGCGCCAGATCATGCGTGAAATGAATATGTTGAAGGTTCTTTCTGAGGCTGAACTTTATGCTCAGGCCAAGGAGTTAAGTGCTCCGGTTGAACTGGTTCGTTTGGTCGCGAAGACTGGCAAGCTGCCTGTGCCCAACTTCTCCGCTGGTGGGATTGCCACACCGGCGGATGCAGCTTTGGTCCGCCAACTTGGGGCCGAAGCCGTGTTCGTGGGATCGGGTATTTTTATGTCTGACGGGCTGAATTTCTGCGAACCGGCTGAAGCCGAAAAGCGCGCTAAAGCCATCGTCCGCGCCTGCACCCATTTTGACGATCCTAAAGTTTTACTTGAAGTGAGCGAAGACCTGGTTGGCGCGATGAAAGGGCTGGCCGTGGCAGCCATGGCGGAAGGCGATTTGTTACAGACGAGAGGGTGGTAGGAGAGAATCTTCGCTACGGATACGGAAAATTGCCAGAAGTGCCAAAATTGCCAAAATCGCCGAAATTGAAAACCGAGCACGGTGATCACCGTATCCTCCGATCTCAGATTTTCTCCGTGTCTCCGTGCCTCCGTGGTGGATTTTTTGGTGAGCGATGCGAATCGGCGTCTTAGCCATCCAAGGTGACTACGAAGCGCACAAGGCGCGGCTGGAGCAGTTGGGCGCAAAGGTCACGCTGGTCCGCAAGCCCGAGCAACTGGACGCCATCGACGGCATTGTGATTCCCGGCGGCGAGTCCAGCACTTTCCTGAATTTTCTGGCCGAAAACGGGTTTTTGGAAAAGCTGCGCGCCTTCGTCCGGAGCAAACCCACGTTCGGCACCTGCGCCGGCGCCATCCTGCTGGCCCATCAGGTTGAGAATCCACCTCAGGAATCGCTCAATGCAATGAACATCATTGTTCGCCGCAACGCTTATGGCCGCCAGATCGACAGTTCCATCCGCGAAGTTCTTACCAAGCTTGGTGACCAGCCGCTTGAAATGGTGTTTATTCGCGCGCCAAAGATTGTGCGTACTGGCAAGGGCGTGGAAGTTCTGGCCACGGCAGGCGGTGATCCCGTGCTGGTGCGCCAGGGAAAAACCATGGCCGCAACCTTCCATCCGGAATTATCCGACGACACACGCGTCCACCAGGAGTTTCTGCGGATGGTGAAGACGGCCAAGAACGGCCAGCGGTCAAAATAATGTCAGCCGCGCTCCGGCTCGCGATATTGGTCGTTGTCCTGGGCTGCCTATATCTCTTTCTCGCCCAACCGTACTGGTTCCCTGCGGGAGTATCTTCGCAGTCGGCGTTGATTGACCACCAATTCAAAATCGCGTTCTTGGTGCTTGGAGCAATGTTTGTTGCCGGGCATTTGGTGCTGGCTTATGTATTAGCAAAAAAGCCACACAGCGGCGGCCAAGCTTCTACCGGAAACTGGCGGCTGGAAGCCGCGTGGACCATTGCCATCACAGCTATCTTTTTCTGGCTCAATATCTCGGGTGACCGGTTGTGGTCCAGCACAATGGAGTCTGCAAAGCAGACAGGCCAGATAGAGATTGAAGTCACCGGCGCGCAGTTCCAATGGTACTTTCGCTATCCGGGAGCGGACGGGGTTTTTGGGCGGGTTGACGCGCAGAAGTTTGCCAAAGCCGACGAAGGAAATCCTTTGGGTATTGACCCTGCCGATCAGGCGGGACGCGATGACATAGTCTCCACCTCCATGGTTGTGCCGGTAGGTCATCTGGTGGAACTGCACCTGCGCGCGCAAGACGTGGTCCACAGCCTTTTTATCCCAGCCATGCGCTTCAAGCAAGATACAGTTCCCGGCATGGAGATCCATTCCCACTTTACGCCCACGCAGACTGGCGTCTATGAGATTGCCTGTGCCGAGCTGTGTGGCAGCGGGCACTATAGAATGCGGGCCGAGGTGCGCGTGGTATCGAAACAGGAATTTGAAAAGTGGTTGAAAGCCCATGAGCCGGTTGCACCACGCGAGTAGCGATCCAGTGCCTACATCTGCTTCCATCACGCTTGCGCCAGCCAGAAATAACCTGCTGCGGCGCTATATGTTCAGCACCGACCACAAGGTCATCGGGCGGCAATACTTTTTTTTGTCGTTGGCCGCGGTGCTGGCAGGGGCATGGCTCTCACTGTTAATGCGTGTTCATCTGGTCTGGCCGAAGGCGGCAATTCCCTTCCTGGGTGAAATCAAGCCGGAAAATTATCTGGCCTACCTGACCATGCATGGCACTTTGATGGTCTTTTTTGTGCTTTCAACGGCGCCGCAAAGCGGCTTTGGGACATTCTTTCTTCCGCTGCAACTCGGCGCGTCCAGAATGGCTTTCGCTCGCCTGACTGCCGCCGGATTCTGGGTGGCCTTGGTCTCGTTTCTTGTTTTGATGGCGGCATTTTTCGTGCCGGGCGGCCCTGCGGGCGCTGGCTGGACGCAATATCCACCCTTAAGCGCCCTGGCTTCCGCCGGACCTGGCCAGGGAATGGGAACAGATCTGTGGCTGGTGAGCATCGGGCTTTTTTGTGTTTCGTCGCTTTTCAGCGCGATCAGCTTCATAGCGACCACAATCAAATATCGTGCGCCAGGCATGACCTGGATGCGTATGCCTCTCACCTGCTGGGCATGGTTCGTTACAGCAATTCTTATTCTGTTGGCCTTTAGCATTCTGCTGGTTGCGCTGGCCATGCTGATACTGGACCGGCATGCAGGAACAAATTTCTTTTTACCCGGCGGGCTGCTGGTCAGCGGCAAACCAGTTGAGCATTCCGGCGGTTCGGCGTTGCTGTGGCAGCATCTGTTCTGGTTCTTTGGACATCCTGAGGTTTATATCGCCATCCTGCCGGCCATGGGGGTCACGTCGCACCTGCTGTCAGTCTTTGCCCGCAAGCCGGTCTTTGGATATAAGGCCATGGTTGGCGCGACGCTGGCGATCGGGGCCTTGGGATTTATGGTCTGGGGCCACCATATGTTTGTCAGCGGCATGAATCCATACGCCGGATTCGCGTTCTCCACTCTGACGACGGCGATTGCGGTCCCTTCCGCAATCAAGACATTCAACTGGGTGGCGACTTTGTACGGGGGCAGGATTCGCTATGCTACACCGTTATTGTTCTCCGCCGGCTTTGTCTCACTGTTCATCACCGGGGGACTTACCGGCCCCATACTGGCCCAGCCGGCGCTTGATACCTATCTCCACGACACATATTTCGTGGTCGCGCATTTTCATTTGATTATGGCCATGGCCGGACTGTTTGCCATCTTTTCCTCGACCTATTTCTGGTTCCCCAAGATGTTTGGCCGAATGATGAATGAACGGCTTGGCCGCCTGCATTTCTGGATTACTTTGTTTGGCGCATATGCCACGTTCATGCCCATGCATCTGCTGGGAATCGCGGGCCATCCACGGCGCTATTCTGATCTGACGGGCGTACAATATGTGGCGGCGATGGCACCGCTGCAAAAGTTCATTACCGTGGCGGCCATTGTTACCATTTCAGGACAGATTATCTTTTTGGTGAACCTGTTCTGGAGCATGAAAAAAGGACCTGCGGCAGAAGCCAATCCCTGGGATTGCACCACGCTGGAGTGGACGCTGCCATCGCCAGCGCCGGCACAGGGCTTCGGCGGGCAACAGCCACAGGTAAATCACGGGCCGTACGAATACAACGTGCCTGGAGCGGAAAAAGACTTCGTCATGCAGGGACGGCTCCAGCCAGCTAAAGCAGACAGAAACGCCATCTGAGTAGTTTTATGCCGATCATTGGCGACCGCGTAGAGATCGAACGCAAACCTAAGCTGGGCGGCGGAGGTCCGGGCAAAATCCCGCGCCGCCGCGGATACGGTGGGGGCGACGACGGCGATCATGGCGGCCCCGAGGATTTCCGGTCACCCAGGCAGCGGCTTTACCGACTCCGGATCATGATGGGCTTTTGCCTGTTTTCTGTCACTATCCTGTTCGCCGCTCTCACGATTGCTTATGTCTTCCGGCTTGTGGGAGGACGCTACGATCTGGATACGCATCGCCAGATTCAGGATTGGATTCCGCTCAAACTGCCTTACCTGCAATTGTGGACCAATTCCCTGCTACTGGTCTTAAGCAGCGTGACATTGGAAATGGCCCGCCGCACCGCAGCAAAGACTGAAGAGTTTTCCATTATGGGGATTGTTCCACCTTCTCACAAGAATGGCTGGCTGGAAGCCACGGTAATTCTTGGATTTTGCTTTCTTGCGGGACAAATTATGGTGTGGAAATACCTTCAGCAGCATGGAGTGTTTCACGCGTTTAATCCCAGCCAAAAGCTTTTTTACGTCGTAACCGGAACTCATGCTGCCCATCTTGTATTTGGCCTGTTGGCATTGCTTTATGTGGCGTTGGGAAAGAGATGGATGGGCCTGCGCGCTGAGTCGCAACGGATCGCCGTAGAAGTGACAGGATGGTACTGGCATTACCTGGCGTTCTTATGGTTCGGAATCTTCGCGCTGGTGCATTTTGCTCGGGGGTGAAGCCAGCGAAACAGATTTAAGTCGTTTCGCCTGAGCGTTTCACTCGGACGACGGTGATTTTTCCAAAGCCCTCTTCAAAGCTGGGCGCTTTGAGCTTGGCCGCCATGCGTTGCACCACGTCCTCTTTTACCTGGCGCTCACGTTTGCGGTTGCGTTCCAGGCAAACTTCCAGCGGCACGTCAAAAAACACAGCATGGACCTCATAGCCGAAGCCCTTGGCCATCTTGATCCACTGGCGGCGTTCATGCGGGGCCAGATTGCTGGCGTCAACGTAGTTCCAGGGCATCCGGGCGATCAAACGGGCACGCAGCAGCGAACGAAGAGTGGAGAAAACCAATCCCTGGTAGCGCTGCTCGGTGATGTCGTCAAACAGGATCGAGCGGAGCATGTCACTGGATAGAGGCGTGACGCCACGGCGCTTAAACCATGTGGTTTTTCCAGAACCGGGCAGTCCTATGGCTAAAACGACCACGCCCTTGGATGGACGCGTGGAAGTCTTGCCCGCCTGCTGCACCGGGCGCTGTTCCGGGACGCCGGGCGGTGGAGTTGAAGGCGATTCTGGCTGGACCTCGGTTTCCATCCTGGGTTCTTCAACTATTGGCGCTTCCACAGCAGCGCTTTGGGCCTCAAACGCCTCGGGAGTGCCTTCATCGTAGGTAGGGACGATAGGTTGGGGGTGAAATTCATCGACCAAAGGCTTTTGCTGGCCTACTTTGCCAGTGGCCTCGGTCTCATTCTCGGGTTTCTTTTTACGGCGCTTCATGCGCTCGCGCATCCAATTGCGCATGCTTCTGTGTGTAACACAATGAACTTAGGAGTTGCAAGCAAAGGAGCTTTTCGGGCCATTCAAGCCACGTTCAAACCTGCTATTGGCCGCGGGCATCGTATCTTCAGAGATTTTAGAACAGAGATTTTAGAACGCTTAAACCAAAATGGGGGATGAAACGATGAAACTACTGGCGATATTGATTTTGGCTGCAGGCATGACGGCTTCAGCGTTACAGGGCGCTAAACCGGCGGACAAGGCACAAGCCGTGAAAATCACCAACGGTCCACGCGTGGAAGGCACCGGCCCAACCTGGGCCGTAATTGCCTGGACCACCAACACCGGCGGCAGCACTGTGGTACGTTATGGCACTGATTCCAACAACTTAAGCCAGACTGCCAGCGCACCTTACGCGGACAACGAGAAAACCAAGGCGCAGAACCATCGCGTCCATCTGAAGAACTTGAAGCCCAATACCAGGTATTTCTTTGTGGCTGATTCCGGGCAGGGGGAAGACACGGGAAGCGAAGCGAAAAGCTCCGTGGGCGAGTTCACGACCAAAGGGAACAAATAGACGGCGAATCCGATTGAAGCCAGAACCAAGGAAGTAACTCAACATAAGTTTTTTCAAATTCTTATGTTGCACAAATGGTGCATGTTGCTATAATTGCGACCCGCAACCAAGCCTAGTCATTCTACGTACTCCAGGCAGGTAAAAGTCCCTGCCGATGGCCGGATTTGGTTTCGCAATCAAAGAACGTGCGCAGACGGCTTTGGCGCTGGCTTCAAAATGAATGGACTTGACGGCTCGAATGTTCCTGCCCTGGCCCAGTCTTGAAGGTATCCAGAGATGGACTTCGCAAAAAAGAAAAACGATAGACCTGAAACCTGAAAAAACAACACACGCAACAATCGGGACACAATCGCAAAACACGTTTGGACAATATGCAAAGCAGTAAAGGACAGACAGGAACCCAAGGCCACGCGCCAAGAAAAGCTTGAAACTTGAAAGATGATTGGCGCACGCAGAGTCGAAAAAAATCTGAAGAGCACCTCAATCTTGATTTAGCACAAAGAAGAACTACGCCCAAGCCCAGCACGAGCCAGCCTGAAGCCACGGAGGCGGAAAGCCGCGAGCTTCAATCAACTCGGTATTGAGTGTGAAGGCATTCGTTTAGCGGATTGATTGTTCTTATCAGAGCGGCCCAGACAACAAAGGGCGCGGCACCAGCC
>DATBCN010000335.1:0-1974 GCA_036270475.1 Candidatus Angelobacter sp.
CGCTATCGCACGGATGGCGAAGTGGAATTGCTGGGACGCAATGATGAGCAGGTAAAGGTCCGCGGTTTTCGAATTGAATTGGGTGAAATCGAACATGCCCTGCAAGCGATACCTGATGTGCTGGGCGCAGCCGTGATTGTCTACAATGACGGCGAAGACCAAAACATCATCGCCTATCTGGTGCCGGTGCCCGGCGTGCCCTTGCCGCCCGCGGAATTGCGTGGCGCGCTGCTGCAAACCTTGCCGGACTATATGGTCCCTGCAGCCTTCGTGATGATTGAGGCGATGCCTACCACTCCGAATGGCAAGATTGATCGCAAGGCGCTTCCAGCGCCCGTTCATGCGGTGGCGCGGAAGACGCGCGACTGGTCCCCGCCCGCGACGGCCACTGAGGTCACGCTGGCCAGAATTTGGGAATCGCTTTTGAAGGTTGAAAAAGTAGGAATTCACGAGAGTTTTTTCAACCTGGGTGGACACTCAATACTTGCAGCCAGACTGATGGTCCAGATTCGATTGGCATTTGGCATCCAACTGCCAATGCATCACATTTTTCGGACATCCACGGTATCTTCCCTGGCCACACTCATTGAGTCAAAGCTGTGGACAGGAAGTGAACCGCGCGTGGCCGCTGCGGCTTCAGGCCCACAGGTGGAAATCGAGATATGAGCACATTCGATTTCCTGCATAAATTGAAGCAGTCTGGGGTCAAAGTCTGGCTGGAAGGCGACCGGCTGCGCTGCACCGGGCCGGAAGACGTTCTGGTGGCTGAGGTGCGCGAACAATTGAGTACGCGCAAGCCGGAGATCATTGCTTTTTTGCGATCATCGGCAAACGCAGAGGGCGGCGGCAACTGCTCCTCAGTGGTGCCGATTCAGCCGCTAGGCAGCCGTCGGCCTTTGTTTGCGGTGCCCGGTCATAACGGCGATGTGTTTTGTTACGTGGATCTTGCCCGGCATCTGGGCAAGGACCAACCTTTCTTTGCTCTGCAGGCACCGGGTATGGACCCTGGCCAGCATCCTTTGACCAGCATTGAAGCCATTGCCGCAGTGTTTGCCCGCGACATTGCCGCAGCACAGCCTCAAGGACCGTATTTGCTAAGCGGATTCTGCGTGGGAGGATCCATTGCCTTTGAATTGGCCCAGCAACTCACGGCAAAAGGCCATCACGTAAGTCTGCTGGTATTATTTGGCTCTCCTTGTCCCACGGCGTTAGCTCCTCATCACCGCGCCCAGGCTGCGATAATGAAAGCTGCCGGACGCTTCCTGCGGCACGGCTCCGCTCTGGTAGAGAGAAAACCCAGTGAATGGTCGCAATATTTGCGCGAACGGGCCGCGGAACGCCGGGCGGACCGCGAACGCGAACGCCACGATCCCTTGCGCCTGCAACTGGCCGAGACCACGGTAGACGCCTTTAAGGCTTACCAACCGAAAGAAGCTGTATTTCCGGTCCACATGCTCATGCCAAATGACGAGCCAGAATCTTTGCTGGAAGACAGACCGTTGGATTGGGGCCTGTTCGCAAAAAACTTTACCATGGCCCTGGGCCCATCTGATGGAGACATGAATATGATGCTGCTTGATCCTCATGTTTCCTGGTTCGCTCGGCTGCTGGAGAAAAAGCTGGAAGAAACCGTTCCGCCCAGCCAGATGGCAAGTGCGCTCGGTTAAGCAGGATATTTCACAAACACATTTTGCTCTATTCTTTTCTCAAGGCCAACATAGGTTGTATTTTTAGCGCCGGGATTACAGAAGCGACGAATGCCGCTGTGGCAAGCACCATTTGTCGTAACCGCCAAGACGCTGAGATCGTGCGAAGTCACCCCGAATAGGCCGCCAAAAATTGAAAACCAAAAGAAAGGTCTTACCGCTGATGACACGGATAGGGGCGTAAGAGATTTGAAATTGGCAATTTGAAAATTTCAAATTTCAAGCTTGAATTCCCAGCCCTCTTGCCTACCTGTCTTCCGCCCCAGGC
>DATBCN010000336.1:0-2490 GCA_036270475.1 Candidatus Angelobacter sp.
GCGGGAGCATTGAGAAACTGCGCTTCAATCACGCTGGACCCGGGAATGCTGCTCTTGAGGGCGCGCGGCGTATCCAGCGCCACCAGTTTGCCGTGATCGACAATCGCAATGCGGTCGCAGAGGCGGTCGGCTTCATCCATGTAGTGCGTGGTAATCAATACGGTGAGGTGGCGCTTCTGCTTGATGCTGGTAATCATCTCCCACACGGCGACGCGGGAGACGGGGTCAAGGCCGGTAGTAGGCTCGTCGAGAAAAAAAATTCTTGGGCGATGCACCAGTCCGCGCGCAATCTCCAGGCGGCGCCGCATGCCACCGGAAAGATTTCTTGCCGGAGCATTGCGCCACTGGTTCAGGTCAACCAACTCCAGCAGTTCGTTAATCGACTTTTCGCGGTCAGCGGCGGGGATTCCATAGAGCTTGGAATAGATGCTCAGATTCTCCCAAACCGTAAGATCGCCGTCACTAGTCATGGCTTGCGGAATCACGCCCATGGAGCGGCGCGCGCGGTTCGGGTCCTTGCGCACGTCAGCGCCTTCAATAATGGCCGTGCCCGAAGTGATGTCCAATAGAGTGGTCATCATGCGGATCAGGGTCGATTTGCCGGCGCCGTTCGGCCCCAGAAGACCAAAAATCTCACCCTCTTCCACTGAGAATGAGACACCATCCACGGCAGTGAAGTTCCCAAAGCGCTTCACGATGTCAACGACCTGTATGGCGTTCTGGGGCATCAGCGGCCTTCCAACTTTGACTTGGGGACTAGGATTTCCGCGGTCATGCCGGGAACGAGCGTTTTCTTGCTGTTCTCCACCGCCAATTTGAGAGCAATGGCTTTGATGTCGCGTTTGCGGCGGTTCACGTCACGCTGCGTGGCGAAATCGGCTTCCGGCGCCTTGAAAATAATTTTGCCGGAGACGATCTCGCCGGAAGGCAGGCGCGCGTTCAGTTGATCGCCCAGCGCAATGTGGACTGCCTCGGTCTCCGGGACTGCCGCCTGCACCCAGGTATCGCCGAGATCGGTGATGATGACGATGGCCTGGCCGATATTAACCACTTCACCCTCGCGCGCGGCGCGAACAGTCACGATTCCACTCACCGGCGCGGTGACTTTTGTGTATCCCAGCCTAGTTTCCGCGGCCTCAAGCTGTGCTTTGGCATTGAGCTGCTGCGCCTGCGTGGATGCCACGGTACTCTGCGCGGCCTGGGTCTGGCGGGTATGCGCCTGCGCCGTTTCCAGATCGGATTGCGCGGCCCTGGCCTGGTCTTCGGCTGCGCGCACCAGGGCTTCCTGGGCTTTCAACTGCGCGGCCGCTTGCTCCGCTTGCTGCTGCGAAGCCACACCCTGCTGGGCCAAAGCAATTGACCGCCGCGTGTCACCCTGAATGCGTTGCAGATCAGCCTGCGCCTGCAACAATGTGGCCTGAGCAGCGCTCCAACGCGCCTTCGCGGTTGCCACGCCGCTGGAAGTTTCTCCGGCGGTCTGCTGCTCAGTTGCGCGCATTTGTGAAACCTGGTGGCGAAGGCTGGCAAGGATGGCTTCGGCGGCCTGGCGATCGGCCGTGAGTTCCCTGGAGTCAAGCACAGCGATGGTGTCACCGGCTTTCACCTCAGTGCCTTCAGTCACAGCCAGGCGTTCAATGCGTCCGCTGATTTTGGGGCTGACCACCACCTGGTTGGCGTCCACGGTGCCAATCAGTACCAGATCAGAAGAATGGTCACTGGAGAAATAGTAGTAGGCCGCGGCGATAACCAGCAGCAGACCGAGAAAGGCAAAAAATCTGTTGCGCGCATTCATGGTTTACAGGCGTCCTGGGCCGCGGCGGGAGTAAAAATGGCGGCGCAAATAAAATCGAGCACGGCAGCGCGGCGCTGGGCGATCCGCTCCGGAGAGGCGGGATCTCCGGCATGCATGAACTGCTGCGCGGGCATGCTGATGAAATAGAAAACAATGGTGCCGATGATCGATGTGACGGTATGCACGGGATCGACGCGGCGGAAATCGCCGGAGGCAATTCCTTCATTGATAAGCTTTTCCAGCCGGTTATAAAGCGGCTTGCCGTGCTTCTCCATGATTTTGCTGGCTGCGGGGGAGAGTGCGCGGCCCGAGCTGCGCATAAATTCCCGCTGCACCAGCCGCGGATACACCGGAGCGCTGGCGATATAGTCAAAGTGAGTGCGCGCATAAAGCAGCAGGCGCTCACGCGGAGGCAGGTCGGCGCGCTCCAGCACGGCAATTACCCGCTCATGCAGGCCGGAAAAAACCTGCTCCAGCGCCTCAGCGTACAGCCCTTCTTTGTCTTTGAAGTAGTAATAGAGCAGGGCCTTGTTCACGCCGGCACGGCGGGCAATTTCATCAGTACGGGCGCCGGTTACGCCTTCATGAGAGAACTCTTCAAGAGCGGCCTTTAGGATGGCGGCGCGGGTTTTTTCCGGCTCGCCACGGGAGCCTGACTTGCCGGATTTGATGGCGGAAGGCATTTAATTAACTGTTTA
>DATBCN010000337.1:0-3540 GCA_036270475.1 Candidatus Angelobacter sp.
CCGGCGCGCGCGCGAACTTTGAAAGAGCGTTGAAGATCGATGAAGCCATATATGGCATGGATCACCCCACGGTGGCGATTCGCCTCAGCAACCAGGGTTCAGTGCTCCGGGATTTGGGAGATCTTGCCGGGGCGCGCGCGAACTATGAAAGAGCGTTGAAAATCTTCAAAAATGCTCTGGGCGATGATCACCCCAGCACTCGCACGGTTCAGCGTAATCTGGACTCGCTGAACGAAAAACGGTAAACAACGCCGAGCCTGTTGGAAGACATCGAGAAGGTACGTCAAGCCCCTGCCCAAGATCGCCAACGGCAGGAAAACCCGTTACAAAAAACTAAAGGAGAAGCAAAAGCCACAGCCGGGGGCGGCTGTGCCACACAAGTCCCATAAACCTAAAAAGAAGTAACTCTTTACCACACCGCCCAAAGGCTAACGGCTAAGGGCCAATGGCTAATGGCTGAATTTCCACCGTTTCGCTCTTCCCTAGTTCCCTGTCCCCAACTTTCTCCCAAAAAACTCTGCCCCTGCCTTGTATCCACTGACCCAGCTTTTCCAAAGCAGCAGATCATGGATTTCGTCGGGAAAGATGAGTTGCTCAAACTCAGCGTTCTGCCGCCGCAACCGCTGCACCAGATCAACGGTCTGGGAAAACGGCACGTTGCGATCATCGTCGCCATGGATGAACAGCACTGGAGACTTCCATCCGGCCACGGAAGCCACCGGCGACGCATCGAACGCAAGCTTTACCGCCTCTTTCACGTCCGGCGCGTCACCGGCGCGTTGGGCAATAAAAGCTGACCAGTCATGGACGCCGTGAAAGTCCACGCCGGCGGCAAAGATGTCTGAGTTGCGCGCCAGCGCCAGCGCCGTCATCAGGCCGCCATACCCGGACATCATATCAGCAGCGCACAACAGGTTTTCCGGTTTTGGAACAGAGAACAGATCGCGGGGCAGCCTCTTATCGTGGCTTCTCCAGGTACTTGCCGACTAACGCCGCGCACGCTTCCACAAACTGCTGGTCTTCAGCCCCAAACGTGTTGGCAAAATAACTGTTAATGTCAATTTCGCCATAGAGCGCGCCCTTGGTCAGGACTGGCGCCACAATCTCCGATTTAACCAATTCCGATCCGGCCATGTAGCGTGGATCGGCCGCCACATTATTTACCACAACGGTTTTTTTTGTGCTGGCGGCTGCGCCGCACAATCCTCGGTCCATTGCAATGCTGTCATGCGGCTCAAAGCTGCCCACATGCGGGCCCAGCACCAGATTGCCTGGCTTGGCCTTGTCCACCAGATAAAAACCTACCCAGTTGTAGCGCGTCATCGTGTCATGCAGGCGCTGGACGATCTGCTCCATCAGTGCATCCACCGTCCGCGCGGACTGGACGGCATACCCAAATTCCTTGAGTAAGTCCTGGTGCTTTGACATTGATCTCTTCTACTCTGGTCTTCTACCCTCGATTGCTTCCGTGCTTCGCTGAAACCTTGTGCTTTTATATCGCTACCAGTGGCCCGCGGCAATGTCATTGTGGGTTCAGGTGCAAAAAGAATGCGGACGATGAATTGCTCACGGATGCTCCGTTACTTCTTTTTCTCCATGAACTTCCCTACCAGATCGGCAACGGCCTCGGCAAAAGTTTGTTCAGTGCGGGGAAACGCGTTGGTAAAATAACTCTCAATATCCAGCTCCGCCACTAACTGGTTCTTGGCAAAGATAGGCACAACCATATTGGCCTTCACAATTTCCGATCCGGAAAGATATCGCGGATCAGACGCTACATCATTCACCACCACTGTTTGCCGGGTGGTGGCCGCGGCCCCGCATAGTCCCTTGTTAATTGGAATACGCACATTGGGGCTGAAGCTGCCCACGTATGGTCCCACCACCAGCATCCCCGCATCCGCCGGGTCTACCAGATAAAAGCCAACCCAGTTATAGCGTGCCATCTGCTCATGCAGTTGCTGGGAGATGTGCGTCATCAAAGCGGCCGCGTTGGACGCGGTCTCTGCAAAATTACGCAACCCCTGCAACAGGTCCTGATGTTTTGACATGTCTCGTTTAATCCTGGGTCATACGAACCGGGCCATACGAATAATGGGTCACGCGAAATACTGGATCACGCGAAAAACCGGGTCATGCATAGGGACCAAAACTTTCCCGGCCGCAACTCACACCCGCAACTCATACCAGATTGATCTTGTTATAACCCTCAACGCCGCGCCGGAGCAACGTTATTTTTCCGCAAGCGATTGTGCGTCTCAAGGTGCTTACGTCCGGCTTCGCTCCGCGTCCAATTTGAAAACATTCGCTGCACCCTTTACCCTTGATCTGGACACGCTATGAAGATTTCTTTCCCACGTAATCTCGCCGCTGTTATTTGTTTTCTTTCCATTGCCATCACCCTTCGCGCCCAGGACGTTGCTTCTTTTGAAAAGCGCATCACCGTAAGAAAGCTGGCCAACGGTCTCACCGTGGTAATCATGGAGCGCCCGGAAGCTCCGGTCTTTTCTTTTTATACGCGGGTCGATGTCGGCTCAGTCCAGGAAGTCCCCGGCATTACCGGCCTGGCCCACATGTTTGAGCACATGGCCTTTAAGGGTACGCATGAGATCGGCACCAGAAACTGGCCAAAAGAAAAAGTAGCGCTGGAAAAAGTGGAAATGGCCTACGCCGCTTATCTCAAGGAAAAGCTGAAGGAGGTGGGCCGCGACGAAAAGAAGCTCGCTGCCCTGGAAAAATCCTGGCAGGAAGCTGTCGCCGCAGCCGATGACTTTGTTGTTCCCAACCAGTTTGGCCAGATCGTTGAAAGCCAGGGCGGCGTGGGGCTGAACGCTTCCACTGATCGTGATGAGACGACTTACTTTTATTCTTTCCCGCAGAACCGTCTTGAACTCTGGGCGTACCTGGAGTCTGAACGTTTTCTGCAGCCCGTGATGCGCGAGTTTTACAAAGAACGCGACGTGGTTTTTGAAGAGCGCCGCATGAGTGTTGACAGTTCTCCGCAGGGCCGCCTGCTGGAACAATTCCTGGCCGCTGCGTATGTCGCGCATCCGTATCGCCGGCCAGTCGTTGGCTGGCCGTCTGATCTGCATGCCTTTTCCGCAACGGACGCGGCAGAGTTCTTCCGCAAATATTACGTCCCGGCCAACATAGTCATCACCGTGGTGGGGGACGTGAAAGCCGCTGACGCCATGCCCGTAATTGAAAGATATTTTGGACGCATCCCTGCGCGGCCAGCCCCCGAACCGCTGCGCATTCAGGAGCCGCCGCAAGCGGCGCTCCGCACCGTGGTGCTCCATGACCGCAGCCAGCCGGTGTATGTTGAGGGCTACCATCGGCCCAACTTCCTTGACCCTGATGACGCCGTCTATGATGTTTTGTCTGACCTGCTTTCCAAAGGACGCACATCGCGGCTCTATCGTTCCCTGGTGCGCGATAAACGCATCGCTCTTGCCGCACAAGGCGGTTCGTTTCCCGGCAACAAATATCCCAGCCTGTTTTTTTTCTTTGCCGCTCCCACACAGGGCCATACCGCGGAAG
>DATBCN010000338.1:0-4354 GCA_036270475.1 Candidatus Angelobacter sp.
TCCTCCTGGTACTTTCGGCCTTTTTTGCTCCGGCCCCTGAGAGTGAGTGGAAGCAGCGCTACGGACTTAGATAGCGGAGCGTCGCTGCGGTTTGCCTTGATTTGACGCAACCACGCAGAAAGGCAGAGCTGCTGAAACTACAAAGAGAGAAATCGCGTGTCTCTGCCGCGTGAGGAACGCGCACAAATAGTCAATGGACCTAGTTCGATAGGACTAAGTGGTTTGGTGGTGATGGAATTGGGCTGGCGCCGGCGGCCAGGTAAACGCTAATTTTTATTCGGCGGTTTGTCTGCCATAGATTGGTTTTCCGCGGAGACGGGATGCTCGTCCTTTTGCAGCATTTGGTATGCCTCGGCAATGGTTAAGTCATCTTTCACCCGGCGAAAATCGGTCATGCGCTGCAGTTGTTTCACGTTGATGCTTTTAAAAATGACCGCGTGTCCGGTCATTTTCACGTCCAGGGCAACAATTTCCCAATGGGCGTCGCCCACGTGCTTTTGCATCACGGAAAAAGTTCCGCCTTTGTTGAGCCTGCCCAGCAGGCCCCAGCCAAAGGTGACGTCTTCAAACAATGAACCGTCCATGCGGCTGAGCCGGCCGGCAGCGCGATCAATCCACATCTTTCCGCTCAATGAGCGGAACACCTGCAACTCACGTGTGGGCGCGCTGTAATGCGGATTGGGAAAAAAGGAAAGCCGCACCTGGCCGCTTTCCGCGCCATCATATTTGAAGATAAAAGCATCCGGGATGGCCTTTAGCATCTGCGTCAGCTTGTCTTCATCGTCCTTGGCGCGTTTTGTCCGCTTGGCGCGTTCCGATGCATCTTCCACCAGCTTTTTCATGCGGGCTTCATCCGCCGCCCGGACTTCAGGCGTTAACGGCTGACCGTTAATGAACAGGGTGCGGGCTATCTGCCCTTCCTTGGTATCGATGACGTCGCGGTCCTGTGTGCCCTTGTCATCCTCGCGATGGATGCGAAAGCGCCAGTGTGAATGGTCGTTGATATCGGAGTCCAGTTCCCGGTGAATGGTTTCCTTCACATACTGGGTTGCATCCTGGGGCAGAGGAGGCAGGCTGTCCGCAGGGGTAGCGGGATGGTCCTGCGCAGCAGCCAAAGCTACGCTTGCGGAAAAAACTACGCTGGCTGAAAACAGGCATATCGCGCGCCACAGGGGCCTGAGATTACGCATAAACCACTCAAATCCGGCAAGTTATTTAGACGCTGGTAAGCCAGCAGCTAGTTGCATTTTACATGGAATGAACATATCGCGAATGAGGGTCTGAGCAATGAAAAATCAGAGAGTGGAGAGAGAGTGAAGAATGCCGCCGCTGGAGAGATCAGATTCAAATCGTTGAGTCGATATCAGCAAAAAAAAGTAAAGAGGCGGCTTTGCAGTCGCCTCTTCATTCAGAATCGACCTCTCGGAAAGGCAGTCCCATTGGCTCAATAGCCGCGACTTCCGATCAGAACCGCTGTTCCCCTGGTTATCGGCTCCGCCCGGCCGCCGCGACATTCCGTCCGGTCGACAGTTATCTTAAAAGCAAACATGCAGCCAAACGGTTTACCGCGCACGTGATTTAGAGTGGGCTGCAAGTAGCTGAAAAATAAACACTTTACACTGATATAAATGCTGGTAGCAAAGTAGTTACTGTTTACTATTTTGTAACCACGGAATTTTAGGAACAGAGATGCCGTGTATGAGCACGGGATTGCCTTCCGGCGCACACCTAGAGTAACTATTTGATTTGCTAATACGGCAGTAAACTAGCCGGGCAAACTCCTGATCTGCACAGGCGTTTCCTGAAATCAAGTTTAGTTCCCTGAAGAGACTTACAACCAAAAGGAATAAGGTGCCGAAATGTGGAAAGCACGTCCGGAAGACAATAAACCCATGAGCATGAATCCGAGCCAGCCTGCGCAGCCTGTCACCCCGCCCGCTGCCGTTGCTGCACCCAGTATCCCAGCACCAGCCTCGCACAAAGAGACGCCAAAAGCCAGCGATCCGTATCGCGCGGACGTAGGCCACATTGGCAAATCAGTTCAAATCAAAGGTGAACTCACCGGCAGCGAGGACCTTTATCTGGATGGTGAAATTGAAGGCGCGATCGATCTACGCGACCATAGCCTGATCATCGGCCCGAATGGAAAAATCAAGGCCGGCATCACTGCGCGCGATTTGGTGGTGCATGGCAAGGTGGAAGGCAACATCACCGCGACCGGCCGCGTGGAATTGCGCAAATCCTGCACGTTGATTGGCGATGTGAGCACACAGCGCATTGTGATTGAAGACGGCGCGTTCTTTAAAGGCGCCATCGATATCAAGGAGAAGGACCCCAAAACCGAGTCTCGCAAACCGATGGCGGCCGCGGCAAGCGTGGGCATGAGCAGCGGCGGCGGCACCAGCGCCAGTTCCGGCGTTTCCAGTTACAGTGCCAGCTCCGGCGCGCAGGGTTCCTTTTTAGATAGTAAATAAGGTAGAGTTAGGGGAGCGTGAGCTCCTCCAACCACAATTTGATGCGATGGTTTCGTGGGGCAGACAGCTCTTCCAGCAAGCCTGAGGAAGGCGCCAAGGCTGCGCCACGGACCAAACGCCGCTGCATTGGCCTGGGCGATTTTATGCGCAGCCTGAGCAGCAGCGGTGAAGCGAAGATTTGCGTCCTCGATCTTGGCCCTACCTCACCCACCAACATTACCCTGCTTACCGAACTCGGCGCGCGGGTCTTTAATGAAGATATTTTGCGCGAATCGCAGGACCCAAGCTATGTGGTGAAGCGGGAAGATGGGTCCATGCAGATTGATCCGGAAAAATTCTTCGCGGAAAACCTGGATTATCCCGCCGGCCAGTTTGATGCGATCTTGTTTTGGGACGTGGCCGACTATCTGCCGGAGGCCCTGGTAAAACCTCTGGTGGAACGGCTACAGACCATGCTGAAGACCAAAGGCCACCTGCTGGCTTTTTTTCACACCAAGGACGCTGGAGTGGAATCACTCTATTCGCGCCACCACATTGTGCAAAAAGACACGCTGGAGATGGAGCCAATCCAGGGCTTCCCGTTGCAGCGGATATTTAACAACCGCCATATTGAGAACCTGTTCAAGGATTTTGCCTCGCGCAAATTTTTCCTGGGACGTGACAATATCCGCGAAGTTCTGATGGTCCGCTAAAACCTGAGTTTTGCTCACCCTTAATTCTGTAAAAATTACCTATCACTCTTCCAGCCATGGAGCACGATAATGGAAATAAGTGGTATCCAGATACTCATAAACTATATCGAGACTGGATTGCACCTTAACCCAGTGTCCTGTGGAATTTTTTGCTTCCCTCACAATTTGAACTTAGTGGGTTAAGAATCAAGCACTTAATTTCCATTGCAAAACTTGACCGGTCTTCGCGTTCCTTGGGCAACTGGATTGCTCTATCCCAGTGCGAGATTGATGGATCGTAGTTAAAAAAACCAGGACCCTCCCCCGGGCCGAAAAGAGGTAGGTTAAATGTCTAGCAGCGTGAGCGTTATAAGCAATCTGGGAATCTTGGTTCCCGCGGTTGAAAGCCGCACAGCCAAATATGACGAGATCTACGGCGAACATTGCCACAGAATCTACTCCCTGGCTTTTTGGATGACGGACAATGAACTCACGGCTGAAGAACTCTCAGGGAACACGTTTCTGCGCGCATTTGCCTTATCGGCAGGTCCCCGGACCGAACAGATTGATCAGGCGTTTCTGGCTGAAATCCGCGAGATTACGCCCGTGGGCACGCTTACCTTAAACAACGCCGTCTCCCCGGAAACCAAGAGCGTTTGCGGGAACGTGAAGCGCATCCATCTGGAACGCGCCGTGGTGCAGTTGCCGGCTACGGAAAAGCTCATTTTCCTCATGCATGACGTGGAAGGCTACACGCATGAAAAAATTGCCCATCTTCTTGGAATGAATGTGCAGGAATCACAGTTTGGCCTGCACCAGGCCCGTTTGCAAATGCGGGAATTGATTTCACGCATGTCGTAAAGTCGTCCGATTGTATCTCCTCTCTCTCCTTTACTCTCCACCCCCTCGTCTGAACGAGGGGTTTTTTATTACAAAGCTGTAATGATTGGGGCGTGAATATTAACCTTGGTAGTGTTTATTTATGTTAATTTCAGGAAATCGCGAAACTTTTTAGAAATAATTGCGTCTACTCATATAACAAAATAACGCAGTACCCCCGTGGGCGTCGCCCCTATACCGGCGCCCACTTTCATTTTTCTGCAAAAACAACCACGCCAAAAACTTGCTTTGCTACGCTCTATTCTCGTTCCGTTTTGGGACGCCTGCCCCTGCGGGACTTTTTGATGACAAACTTGAAAAAGGAAAACT
>DATBCN010000339.1:0-2463 GCA_036270475.1 Candidatus Angelobacter sp.
TTGGTTACAAAATTCCTTTTGCCAATCATGCTCCAGTTAACAGCCGTCTGGCTGCCTTGCGGTTGAAAAGTAAATTCCGCGGCATTGGTGGCGGCAAACGGCTTCATAAATTCCAGCCTGATCCGCACCAGGTCGCTCGGACGGCTTTCCGTAATCGTCATGCGCCCTGCGCCGACCTTGCTGTTGCCAGTCCACGTGTAGATCGCTCCTGTTCCCGTCGCGGCGCCCTCGTATGTCTTCTTCATTTCTGGATCAATCTTTGCCCACGGCGACCATGCTTCCCAGTTGTGGAAATCATTAACCTGCGCAAAAACGACCGTAGGCGGCGCTGCAATTGTAGCGTTGCGAGTAATACGAAAATCAGCCGGCCGCGTTGCAATAACAGCCGCCAGCAGCACGACAACAGCGGCAATCACAATAAGGATGACCATCTTTACCTTCTCCTGGGCCAGAATTCTTTAGTTATACCAGCAAACAGGCTCTTGGCGAAGCCGCCATCGATGCGGATGGCTCCGGGAATATCAAGATCTGCTTTGCAACGCTGACCATAGAAATACAGCGCGGGCGACTTTAAGGTGCCTGTGGCTAAAAGTAATATCTCTCGCTGCCCAGCAGTCGCTCGGCGATATTGCGGCGCATTGAAATCGCGTTTACCGGCCCGTAGCTGGCTAGCGATCTCAGTCGAGCCATATTGCTCTCAAGATCTTTACCCTCACAGCACGCGCCCAGCACGTTCTGCGCAGCCGATTGAATTCTGGTCATTGCGTCACGCAGAAATACCGCACAAATATCGGCCGCTGAGTTCTTTCCCATGGCATCAAGCTTGCGGCTGCGCAGCAGCGTTGACTCCATGGCAAAAGTTTCCATGAAAAGGTCGGAGAGGCTCATCACCACCTCCTGCTGCTTCTCCAACTCCGCGCCATGTTTCTGCTGGGCAACTCCCAGCGTGAGCAGCGTAATCCTTTTGGCATTTCGCACCAGCCGCATCTCGGGATCAGCGCTACTGGTCTCTTGATCGCTGCTATTCAGCTCTCTCTGCGCGGCTTCCAGCAGAGGCAACACGCCGCGCGCGGCCCGCTTGAGCGGCATACCCGAGATCACGAGCCGGTTGATCTCGCTGGTGCCTTCGAATAAACGGTTGATGCGGGCGTCACGATAGGCGCGTTCTACTGCGTAATCTTGATGGAAGCCATAGCCGCCGTGAATCTGGACGCCTTCGTCGGCCACGTAGTCCAGCATCTCCGCGGCAAAGACCTTTACCATTGAACACTCGGCGGCGTACTCTTCCACGGCCTTCAATTCCGCTTTTGCCGAATCAGAAGAGTCATGGCCGGCGCTGCTCAATTGCGCTTCAATCAGCCCCACCACGCGCCACGCCATTGATTCGGTGGCAAAAATCCTGATCGCCATTTCCGCCAGCTTGTGCTGGATTGCGCCAAACTTGGCGATGGGCAAGCCGAAAGCCTTGCGCTGCTTGGCATATTTGATGCTGATGCCCAGAATATTTTTGGCCCCGCCCATCACGGCCGGGCCCAGCTTGAGCCGCCCGATATTCAGGATGTTGAACGCAATTACATGGCCGCGGCCGATCTCGCCCAGCACGTTCTCCACCGGCACTTTCACATTGTCAAAGTAAATGGCCGTGGTGGAGCTGCCCTGGATGCCCATCTTGTGCTCTTCCGCGCCACTGGTAAGGCCGCCAAAAGCACGCTCAACAATGAATGCCGTGAACTTCTCTCCGCCCACCTTGGCAAACACGATGAAGAGATCAGCCGCGCCGCCATTGGTGATCCACATCTTCTGTCCGTTCAGGATGTAATGCTTGCCGTCAGGGCTAAGGTCGGCGCGTGTGCGCGCAGCCAGCGCATCAGATCCCGCCAGCGGTTCAGTGAGCGCGTACGCCGCCAGCAGCTCTCCCTTTACCAGTTGCGGAAGGTACTTCTGCTTTTGCTGCTCGGTGCCAAAGAACAAAATCGGCAGAGAGCCGATTCCGGTATGCGCGGAGTGCCATCCGGCATACGATGCGTCGCGCCCCATCAC
This sequence comes from Candidatus Angelobacter sp., assembly GCA_036270475.1. Classification (GTDB taxonomy): domain Bacteria; phylum Acidobacteriota; class Terriglobia; order Terriglobales; family Acidobacteriaceae; genus Angelobacter. Next base: position 2,041 of record DATBCN010000339.1, read on the forward strand.
CTCGGCCACAACCATGACTGAAGGCAGGTCCATCTCCATGCCGCCAAATTTTTCCGGCACGGAAATGCCCAAGAATCCCAGCTTGGCGGACTTGCGTAAAACATCCAGCGCCACTCCGGGCTTTTTCTGGCGGATGGCCGGCAGGTTCGGCTCAACTTCATTCGCCCAGAACTCTTCCACCGTCCGTCCAATGGCGATGTGCTCTTCGCTCAGGTCTTCGCGCGTGAAAACTTCCTCGGATGTTACGTCTTCCAGCAGAAATGCCGCGCCTTTTCTGGTCGTGTAAGGGGAAGTAGTGGTTGCCATAAAACTCCTTGCGTTAACCGGCGCGCTCAAAGAGCCCAGCCGCTCCCTGGCCGCCGCCAACGCACATGGTCACGATTCCATAGCGATGTTTGCGCCTCTCCATCTCATTGGCCATGG
>DATBCN010000340.1:0-2282 GCA_036270475.1 Candidatus Angelobacter sp.
CGCGCCACTTCCTTCAAGGTCTCAAACACTCCCTTACCCTGAAAGGCGACGGCCTCAAATGTAGGTTCTTCTTTTTTGCTGAGTTCGCGTTTCAAGTCTTCCAGCGGCATGGCGCTGGGCAGGTCGCGCTTGTTGAATTGCAGAACGTAGGGGATCTTCTTAAAGTCGTAGCCGTGTTCTTTCAGGTTTTCGTGCAGGTTTTCCAGCGCCTCAACGTTTGCGTCCAGGCGCTCCTCCTGGGAGTCAGCCACAAAGACCACTCCATCCACGCCGCGCAGGATCAGCTTTCGGCTGGCATCGTAAAACACCTGGCCGGGAACGGTGTATAGGTGGAAGCGGGTGCGGAAACCCCGTACAGTGCCCAGGTCCAGGGGCAGAAAATCGAAGAACAGCGTCCGGTCGGTCTCCGTGGCCAGGGAAATCATTTTGCTCTTCTGTTTATCGCTCGTTTTCTCAAAAATATGCTGCAGGTTCGTGGTCTTACCGCCCAAACCGGCGCCGTAATACACGATCTTGCAATTAATCTCACGAGCGGCAAAGTTTATAAAGCTCAAGACTCTCCTGGCATTCGTGCCGGGCGTTCCCAACAGCACGCTGCGGCCAAACGGTCCTTGCTGAAAGACTTTTTTATATCATAACGGACGGACCGGGGGCTTGACTCATATTTTACGCCGCCGGCTGCAGTATCAAGCGTCTCACCTGCGCGAAATTACCCCAAAGGTAACATTCCTACGGTCTCTGCTGCGGTTGCGGCGGCAAGGGGTAATAGCCCTGCTTGGCGAAAACGTTCAAATTCGGGCGCAGCACCCGCACATCGATGGTGCGAAAGGCGCTTGATTTGGTCGCCTGCGTTGTGTAACCCAGCGTGTACTGATTGCGCGCGGTGTCCGCGATCTTGGAATATGCCTGCTCGATCCCCGCGCGATCAAACTCCGCCAGCATATCGCCGGCGGTGTCAGAAACATATTTCGGCAGGATATTGCCCGTCCCGAAACCGGGGATTCGGATGCGGTTTGCCTTGTCATAGATCGGGATCGCAGCGGTATCCACCCCGACTCCATAAACGCTTACATTGTTGGAGAGCAGGATCTTCTTGACCTCATCGTAGCTGTTGCTACTGCCCAGTTCCCGTCCATCACTAATGACAAAGATGATGCGGCGGCGGGATTTGTCGCGTTTGCTCAGGTCCTGCGCCGCCCGCAAAATCGCGTCATTCAGGACGTAAAATTCCCGTGGCGGCGTTTGTACGTCCCCCGGACCGCCGGCATTGGGATCATTCACCGAATGGCCGTTAATAGTGGGGCCGCCGCCAAATGGTCCACCGGTCATCGGCGGGCCGCCCTGTCGACCGGGACGCTTGATGCGATTGATGCTGGCCGTGGAAACGCTGGGGGCCCCGGCGAATCCGGAAATCTGCTGCACCGTATGGCCATAGCGGTACAACGCCACTTCGTCAAACTCACTGAATGCGGCGATCAGCGCAGGAAGGGTCTCATTCACCTTCTTCATGGTGGTGGCTGGCAGGTCCGTGGCGACGACGATTGCCGCCGAAAGCGGAAATGGATCAGCCGTAAAAAACTTAAGCTGCTGCGGGACGCCATCCTCATAAACCTTGAAATCGTTCGACGTAAGACCGGGAACCAGGCGTCCTGAACCGTCTTTTACCGTTACAGGAATCTGCACAAAGTTGACCGAGATGGACATCTGATACAGATCATCACGTTTTCCTGCCATCCCGCCCTGGCCCAGCGCTGGACGCTGCGCCTGGGTTGCAGGCGTAGGCGTCGCGGCGGCCGCAGGCTGTTCTGGATGAGAGTTAATGGGCGCTGGCGGAGCATTCTCTGGAAACTGGTTCTGGGGCTGGGCTTTGGGCTGGGGGCCGTCGGGAACGTTCTGCTGGGTCTGTTGGGCTTGCTGGTCCTTTGGCTTTGGCGCATCGGGAAGCCCTTGCTGGCCAGCCAGGGCCGCACCTGCCAGCATCATGGCAAAAATCAAGCTTTTTGTCCCCAGGGTTAACCTAAGCATCAGTTCCTCCTACCACTTAGCACGTATGATTAGAATGAAAAAGCCGCGAAAAGTTGCAAGTTTCCGGATCTGAATTGCTTGAATCAAATTGTAATGCTTGAAGGGCCTGTATCAGGCAACTCACCTGCATCTAATACAATAGATTAAAATTATCAGACAAGAAAGGCAGTGCTTAAGGGCCGTTATGCGGACTTTCCTTTTTGTATTTGCGCTCGCATTTCTCCCGTTAGCGGTGGCTGGCAGCCATGCGCAGCAAG
>DATBCN010000341.1:0-4646 GCA_036270475.1 Candidatus Angelobacter sp.
GCTGGTCCCCGGCGGGACTGCGTATTTTCCGTGATCCAGCTTGCCCTGGCCAAACAAAATCGACGCCTTAATGTAATAAGCGTCCGCCATTGTGGGGTCGGATGTGATTGCTTTTTCGCAGGCAGGCAGCGCCTCTTGTTCACGCTTCAGGTTGTAATACGTGGCGCACAGATTAAAGTACGGCATGGCCGGATACGGAGCCATTTCCGCGGCCTGCATGAAGGGCCCAATCGCTTCGTCGAATCTTTTTAACTGTACCAGCAGATTGCCTTGAGCATTCATCATCTGGCCCAGGCCAATCTTGGTCCGGGCTGAATCTGGTTTTTCTTCCAGGGCTTTTCTGGCGGCAGCCACGCCCTGCTCGTAAGCTTGTAGAGCTTCGCTCCGTTTGTTCAACGTATTCAGCGCTGCACCCAGCGCCTGATAGAACTCCCACTGCTTGGGATCATCTTCGATTGCCTGCCTGCACTTGACGATCGCCATTTCCGGCTTGGCATTATTGATCAGAGCATTGCAGGCCAGAAAATGCGCCGTCTCTGGCTGTGCGGACATGGCCGCCACCTTGTCATAGAGCGCCACGGCTTCATCCACTTTGTCCATCCGGTTATAACAATCGGCTTCAGCCAGCAAAAGATCAATCACGTTCTTCAGCGCCCGGTCAGAGTCAGTGGGGTTGGCCAATATCTTCTCTGCTACCTCAACTCCCTGGGCAAAGCTATGCGCCGCTTCCTCATAGCGCATCAGGCGGGATTGCAGCGTACCCAGGTTCTGGTAGAACTCCCAGCGGTTGTGGTCCAGCGCAATGAGCTGTTGCAATGTGTCAATGGCGGATGGCCAGGCATCAAGGTCCATGGCGGCATGGAAGCGCACGATCAGGCGATTGATCTTTGCCGCGTTGGAATTCTCCTGCCGGATCAACTCAAGTTGTTCCTTGGTTTTTTTGCCGTCAGCCAGGTTGGTTTCGCCTCCTGGCTCAACCAGCCCGCTCAGTGCCGTTGACAGATCAACATTCAGAACGTTGTGGACGTTTATGTCGGTTTCTTCGCCGATATTTTTCTTGCCGGAGTAAACGTGACTGCCATCGGCGGCGGTGATCTCGATCTCATAAATGCCGTAGCTCACGCCCGTCAGGAGGAAAGCGCCTTTTTTGTCGGTCTTGACTTTGTAAACGCGGCCTCTTCCCTCTACCACGGTGGGCGTTTCAACCCTTGCACCTGCGTCTTTGCTGATATGCCGGTCCACGATGCCCACATTCTTGTAAACAATCTCTGCGCCAACAAGAGGTTTGCTTTCGCGGTCAAGAATGCGTCCGGAGACAGTCGCCAGCCCCCATTGTTGCGGCAACAACAGCGCAGCGAGAATCAGGCAGCAGCAATTCATTTGTCTCTTAGCAAATCGTACCCCAAAACCGCAGGCACTAGTCTGATAATCGACACCATGTTGCGTGAAAATGTTTCCGCCCGGTGCTTTCACAATTTTAAATTTCAAAATCTCTCATTTCGTCCAATCGAAAGTCCGGGTAACCGCCTTCTTCCACTGCCCGTACATCTTCTCGCGGGGCCAGTCCAGCGCTGGATTCCAGGTCTTTTCCACCCGCCATTGTCTGCGTAATGGTTCTACGCCACTATAGAACCCCACGGCCAGCCCCGCTGCATACGCTGCGCCCAGTGCCGTGGTTTCCTTGATTGCCGGCAGCACCACGGGACGGTCCAAAATGTCCGCTTGAAATTGCATCAGCAGATTGTTCCCCACCATGCCGCCATCCGCCCGCAGCACTTCCAGCCGTATTCCCGAATCCTGTTCCATCGCCTCCACTACCTCGCGTGTCTGGAACGCCACGGCTTCCAGCACCGCGCGGGCCAGATGCGCCTTGTTGGCATACCGTGTAAGCCCCGCAATCACGCCGCGCGCGTTCTCCTTCCAATAGGGAGCGTATAGCCCAGAAAATGCCGGGACTATGTACACGCCGCCGTTGTCTTTCACCGTGAGTGCCAACTCCTCGATTTCCGCGCTGGTCTTGATCAGCCCAAGATTATCGCGCAGCCACTGCACCAGCGCACCACCGATGGCCACGCTGCCTTCCAGCGCATACCGCGCCGGCTGTTTTCCCAGTTTGTAAGCCACGGTCGTAAGCAGCCCGTGACTGGACTCCACGGGACGCTCACCGGTATTCATCAGCAGAAAGCAGCCGGTGCCATATGTGTTTTTGGCCTCGCCGCTTTTGAAGCACGTCTGACCCACCAGCGCCGCCTGCTGGTCGCCCAGAATCCCGGCGATCGGAACACCCTGCAGCGGCCCTTCCGCCACGCGACCATACACCTCGCTGCTGGATCTGATCTCCGGCAAAATCTGCCGCGGAATAGAAAACGCCCGCAACAGATCGGCGTCCCACTCAAGTCTTTTCAGGTCCATCAACTGGGTGCGGCCCGCGTTGGTCACGTCAGTGGCATGTATGCCGCCATTACAGCCGCCGCTGAGCTTCCACAGCAGGAACGCGTCAATATTGCCGAAAATAACTTCTCCGGCCTCCGCCTGCTGCCGCGCTCCCGCTACGTTGTCTTTATCCAGCAGCCACCGGATTTTCAGGGCGCTGAAATATGTGGAGAGCGGAAGTCCTGTCCGGCTGCGAAAAAAATCATCTCCTGGCTCGCGCGCGAACCGGGCCATTTCTTCCGCCACGCGCATGTCCTGCCACACAATCGCATTGGCCAGCGGCTGGCCTGTCTTCTTGTTCCATAGGACGGTTGTTTCCCGCTGATTGGTAATCCCCACCGCGGCCAGATCTCTCGCACCTAGGCGGGCCCCCGCCATCGCATCGCCAATGACCTGCTGCGTCCGTTGCCAGATTTCTTCAGCATCGTGCTCCACCCATCCCGGCTGCGGATAGATCTGGCGATGCTCCTTCTGCGCGCACGCCGCTATGTTTCCCTCGCCGTCAAACACGATGAAGCGCGTGCTGGTTGTTCCCTGGTCAATCGCGCCGATGTATTTCTCCATAGCGTCTCATTTCAGATACCAACGGCATTTTACTGGCAACTTCCGCGGAATGGTTCAATCTGGCCAGTTCCGAAGGCGGAAGCAGAAGCGGCCCGTAATCGGACAAGCAATCCAGGCCCTTTCCCCATGCATCTTCTATAATTTCTCACGGCATCCAAACGTAGTACTAAAATCGATTTTTCAGTCCGTGTGGGTTCATCTTGCTTTCGCCAAAGACCCTACTTAAGGAACCGTTTATGCAATCACGCAAGTTTTCCGCTCCGACCCTGGCGCTTTTCGCGCTCTTGCTGGCCCAGCCGTTTTCACTGTTGGCGCAAAGCTCTCCGCAACTGCCTGATCCGGGCGCAGCCAGCATGAACCGGCAACAGCAGCAACAACTGGGCCTGCAGGCCGCCGGAGAAGTCTATAAACAAATGCCGGTACTGCCGGATTCCAGCCCGGAGACGCGGTACATCCAGGAGTTGGGCAAAAGGCTGCAAACCGTGATTCCCGCCGACCGGTCATGGCCCTATCAGTTCCATGTGATCCCGGCGGCGGACATCAACGCCTTTGCGCTGCCTGGCGGGCCGATCTTTGTAAACCTGGGCACGCTGCAGGCCGCGGACAACGAAGCCGAGTTGGCGGGCGTGCTGGCGCATGAGATGTCCCACGTCTATATGCAGCATTCCGCCAAACAGGCGCCCAAGTCAACGGCGGCGCAGATCATTGCCGGACTGGCCGGGGCGGTGCTGCCGCAAAGCGGCCTGGGCAACCTGGCGCGCATGGGAATCAATATTGGCGCGGGCGGCCTGCTGATGAAATATTCACGCAAGGATGAAGCCCAGGCGGATTCAGTGGGCGCAATCATCATGTATCGCGCGGGCTACAATCCCAAATCGATGGCCGACTTCTTTCAAAAGCTGGAACAGAAATACGGCGCCGGAGGGCCGCAGTTCCTGAGCGACCATCCGAACCCCGGCAACCGCCAGGCCTCCATCCAGCAGGAGATCAAAAACTGGCCGCCAAAAAATTATGCGGGCAACAGCAGCACCTTTGCCCGCACCAAGCAGGATGCAAGCCACCTGAAAACCTATAGCGCGCAGGAGATTGCCGCTGGCGCAAAGTCCGGCGCATGGGCGGAGCAGAACAAAAAGAACGGAGTGATGCCGGCCAACATTACTTCCAATGAAGGCGGCAACGGGGCGGTCGGCGGGGGCGGCGGCACGGGAAATAGCGGCGAAAATAGCGCTGGCAGCGGCACGGGCGAAGCCGCTGAAGATGTTTCATTCAAGCAGATCAAACCCAGCGGCAATTTCACCCAGTTGAAAGGCGACAGCTACACCATCAGCTATCCGGACAACTGGAAGACCGCGGGCGATGCGAACACAATGATCATTGCGCCGCAATCCGAGGCGGTGCAAAACGGCATCGCCTATGGCGTGCTGATTGGAAGCGCTCCCGGTGATAGCTCCGCGCTGGACGACGCCACGAAAAAACTGGCCGACGATCTGGTGCAGCAAAATCCCGGCATGCGCATCTCCGGGGAGATAAAACCGCTGGAGCACAAAGGCACCCACGGCCGTTCTCTGGAACTTGCGGGTAATTCGCCTCTGCAACTTAATGGCAAGCCGCTGCCGGAACGCGATTCAGTGGTGGTCCTGCCGCGGGCC
>DATBCN010000342.1:0-6290 GCA_036270475.1 Candidatus Angelobacter sp.
CCCGGAACGCGACCTGATGCGCCGCGAACTGGGCGCAAAGATCAACCATGCGCTTACCAAACTGACGCCGCGCGAGCGCATGGTGTTTGAGCTGAAACATTATCAAGGGCTGCGGCTAAGGACGATTGGCGAGATGCTGAACACAACGGAAGAGACGGCCAAGAACACGCTCTTTAGGGCGACGCAGAAGTTGCGGGGCGCGTTGGGACCGATGAGGTAGGAGCAATTGGCAACTGGCAATTAGCAATTGGCCTTGTTTGGAAGATGCGGGCAGCGTGGCGAGCAGAGAAGGACAGAAATTGGTACTTGGTATTTAGTATTTGGCTTTGCCTGGACGCTGCAGGCAGTTCTGGGAAGGCGATGCCGCCGCGAGCTTGCAGCTAAATACTAAGTACCAAGTGCGGTATTTGGTATTTGGCTTTGTGTGGAAGAGACGGAAATTAGTACTTGGTAATTGGTATTTGGCATTGTCTGGAAGAGACAAAAGGCGTGTCACGCAAGCGAAGAGCAACGGGCTTGCAGCCAAGTACGAAATACCAAGTACTGAGAGACGATACTGGAGCGCAGGCGAGGGCGCCTGCGATCCACAAGGGATGGTAAGTGCGGAGAAATTATGAACTGTGATTGGACCAAAGACAACGTTGCATTATTCATCTATGACGAACTGGCGGACGACGCCAAGTTCGAGTTTGAGCAGCACGTCCGCCACTGCGTGGGATGCCGGCGCGAACTGGACGCGGCGCTGGCCTTTAAAGAAGGCATGGGCGCACTGCCGATGAAGGAAATTTCGCCCAGCTTTCTGGCGGCGAACCGGATGCAGTTGCAGGAGCAACTGGAACACGCGGAGCAGTCGCGCAACATCTTCAGCTCGTTTATCTTTGACGCAACAGGATGGTTCCACCAGATCAAGCTGGCCCCGGCACTGGTGGCCGCACTGTTGATTATCGGCTTTGCCGGCGGCGCAGCCACGGCTTATCGAATGGGCGGCCAACTGAAGCCGGCGGATAACCAACAGACTATTCAGCCGCCCGCAGAAGGCAACATTGGCAGTATTGAATCCATCATTCCCGTAGCAAATTCCAACCAGGTGCAAATCAAATACAACACATTGCAGCCGCAGATCATGAACGGGTCCACGGACGATCCACGCATACGGCAATTGCTGGTACTGGCCGCGCGCAACAATCGCAATTCCGGGCTGGTGCTGGATTCCATTGACGTGCTGACCCGGCGCACGGAAGACAATGCTGTGCGCGAAGTGCTGGTGGAAACGCTGCGCTATGACAAAAATCCCGGCGTGCGGCTGAAATCACTGGAAGCACTGAAGAGTTATGTGCGCGACGATGTGCATGTGCGCGACGCCGTGGTGGAAGCCCTGCTGCATGACAATAACGCCGGCGTGCGCCAGGAAGCCATCAGCCTGCTGGACGTGGTGAAGGCCGATACCAGCGTGCGTTCCGCTTTGGTGGTGCTGGCGGAGCGCGACCAGAACAAGTTTATCCGCGAGGAGTCAAAGCGGTCTTTGGCAAGCATGCCGCATTTGGATTGAAAATAGCCATTAGCCATTAGCCATTAGCAATTGGCTTTGTTTGGAAGATGACAGCAGATTCGAATAAAACGGGCCTTTGAGTGACACGGGCGCGAGAAGGAAAATAGCAGTTGGCAATTAGCAATTGGCTTTGCCTGGAAGATGACAGCAGATTCGAATAAAGCAGGCCTTTGAGTGACACGGGTGCGAGACAAGAAGGAAAATAGCAGTTGGCAATTAGCAATTGGCTTTGTTTGGAAGATGACAGCAGCTTGGAATGAAGCGGGCCTTTGAGTGACACGGGCGCGAGACAAGAAGGAAAATAGCAATTAGCAGTTGGCAATTAGCAATTGGCTTTGTTTGGAAGATGACAGCAGCTTGGAATAAAACGGGCCTTTGAGTGACACTGGCGCGAGAAGGAAAATAGCAATTAGCAGTTGGCAATTAGCTTTGCCTGGAAGATGACAGCAGCTTGGAATGAAGCGGGCCTTTGAGTGACACGGGCGCGAGCTAACAGGAAGGCGCCTTACGAAATGAGCTGATAAAAAGGCCGCGCTTACGCATGAGCTGATCGGGAAGAGAAGAAACGAGCAACGATGAAGAGGCATTTACAACTAGCGACGCTGATTTTGGCAGCCGGTTTTTCGGCCAGCCAGGCCGCGATCGCGCAAAGCCCCACACCGCGTTTGTATCGCGCGTCGAGCATAGAGTGGGTGCTGGAAGTTTCGGGTACATTTTCGGCGGGAAAATTTGTGAAGGTAAAGTCGAGCAATGGTTCCATCCGGGTGCAGGGAGCGCAGCAGAACAGCATTACATACACGATCCGCGAGCACGTCCGCGCGCTGACGGAAGAGCGCGCGCGCCACGAATTAAACCATATGAAATTTACCACCTATAGCTCCGGTGACACGGTGGTGCTGCAGGCGGACTGCGAAGGATCAAAACAGGGAGCGATTGATTTTGATATTCAGGTGCCGGCGCAGACCCAGGTGGTGCGGCTGGAAACTGAAGGCGGAAAGGTGACGGCCAACAATCTTTCCGGAAGAGTGGAAGCCAAGACCGGAGCGGGAGGAATTCAGCTTGACCGCATTTCCGGAGTGATTGCCGTTTCCAGTGGCGGCGGGAATATTGAGATCGGCAAAGTGGGAAATGACGTGGAGGCTTCGACTGGCGGGGGAAGCATCAAGCTGGTCTCGGCGGCTGGGCATGTCACGGCAAAGTCGGGCGGCGGGAACCTGAACATCGGCTGGGCCAAGGTGATGACGCTGCAAACCGGCGCCGGATCGATCCAGGTAAGCAAATGCGATGGCAAGATCAAAGCGGAAACCGCGGGCGGCAACATTGAGTTGAATGACATTGCCGGCACGGCGGAAATTGAAACCGGCGGCGGCAGCATACATATTGGGCCAGTCCAGGGCGGCGTGCGGGCTGAAACGAGCGCGGGCGGCATCATTGCAAAACTTGCGTCCGGGGGCGCGCCGTTTACCGATTCCAAACTGGAAACGCAGATGGGCGACATTGTGGTCTATGTTCCGGAAGGCCTGGGCGTGAATGTGCGCGCTGCCGTGGAAGCCGCCCGGAGTTATGGCATCCGGAGTGAGTTTGGCGAGCTGAAAATTACCCCGCCGTCGCGCAGCCTTGGTCCACGCGAGTTTTATGCCGAAGGCAGCTTGAATGGCGGTGGTCCAATACTGCATGTGCATACCACTGCGGGCAATATCGAGATCAAAAGAGAAATAAGGCCCTGAGGAATGTCAGGAACGAAAACGGAGTGTTCCCCCATGAATCGAAAAATTTGGAACCGCATTAGTTACACGATGACAGCGGCGATACTGCTGGCGGCTTTGTGCGTCCCGGCCATGGCAACCGAACAGGGCTACCAGCCAGAGGCAATTCATAAGCAGGTGCCCGGCGGTTATTTTTATACTGCCGGCCGCGCTTATTTGGGCGTTGATATCAAGGATGTAACTACGGACCGCGTGGCTGCGCTCAAGCTAAAAGAAGAACGCGGCGTGGAGATCACAATGGTGGACATGGATGCACCCGCTGGCAAAGCCGGATTGCGGGAGCACGATGTCATTCTCGATTTCAACGGGACCGCGGTGGAAAGTGAAGAGCAAATCCGCCGTCTTATCCGTGAAGTGCCGCCTGGCCGTTCCGTCACGCTGGGCATCAGCCGTGACGGGTCTCCAATGAAAGTCAGCGTGCAGTTGGCAGACCACAGCGCCATGGTCGCGCAGGTACGTCCCGGTATCATCTTCCCGCCTTCCCGTCCTTCTGATCCCTCACGCAATGGCATGGACATCCCGGGCATCCAGATCCAGATTTATTCCGCTGCCCTTGGCGTGCAAACGGAAAATCTGACCCGGCAACTGGGAGAATTTTTTGGCGTCAAAAACGGCGAAGGCGTTTTGATCCGTTCCGTTGAAAAAGGCAGCGCCGCGGAAAAAGCCGGCCTCAAAGCCGGCGACGTCATTGTGCGCGCCGATAATGAAAAGCTCACTGACCGCAGCGACCTGAGCCACATTCTGCGCAACCATCGCACTGGCGGCAAGGTGACTCTGGTGGTGATGCGGGACAAGCATGAGCAGACCTTCGTTGTGACCCTGGCAGACCGTGGATCGCGCGATTCATCCGCGCTTACGCTTGACTCGGAAGAACTTCAGGCTTCTCTGGGAAACGTTGAAGAGATGTTGCAGGGACTTGAAGACGACGAAAACTTGATTTCGCTCGACGGCGAATTGGCTTCGTTGGATGGAAACATCGCCCTGCTCGATATGGCTAACCAGGGTTCATTGCTCCAGATCACTCCCGAGATGGAAAAAGCCTGGCAACAGATGGAAAAATCTCTCCAGGACCTGTCTCTGCGCGATCTAAAGATCGGTTGTGATCCAATCTAAATTAGGTTTCCCGTGCCTCCTTCAGCGAGCGTGGCCCCTGTATGGTCACGCTCTTTTTTCGCGGTGAACCGGCTGCCACTTCGTTCCTCTTATCCGCGCACTCAATTTTCGGGTGGATGCAGCTCCAGCAGGGTTCTGGGGTCCAGGTATTCGCCCCGCCAGCGCACGGCAAAATGCAAATGCGGAGCGGTTGCCCGTCCCGTCCCACCGCTCAGTCCCAGGATTTGGCCTTTTTCAACCGCATCGCCTTCTTTCACCTTGATTTCAGAAAGATGCAGGTACATCGTAATGAGTCCCTGGCCGTGGTCAATCATCACGCAGTTGCCTTCAAAGTACAGGCTGCGCGCCAGAATCACAGTTCCATTATTTGTGGCCGCAATTGGTGTTCCCGTTGCAACGCGGAAATCCAGTCCTGTATGCTGGCTCTTCTTCACGCCGTTGAACACGCGCGCCGAGCCAAACACGCCGGAGACGTCAGCTTCCGCCGGAGGCTGAAACCGCCCTTGCCATTGCGGCTCCGGCAACGTTGTGGCAAAGGCGCGTTTCTTGGTGGCCTGGTCTTCTTCAATGCGGGCAAGCGTTTCCTTTGGCGGCTCCACGAATCCCGGCGCGACTTTGAGAGTGCTGGAAGGATAATGCGCAGCACCAACTGCCACCAGATAACTCATTGTTGTTGGCTTCTCGCCCGCGCTTTTGCCTTCGACATGCAGCGTGTACGTCCCCGGTTTGGTCGCCAGACTCACGCCCGCAAGCGCATACCAGCAATGGCATGAGAGGCCGGAGCGGAACGATAAATCCTGTCCCAGAAAGCTGCCGTGTAGTTCCTTCAGAGTTGCCGCGGCCGTAACGCGAAACAATACAGGCGATCCATTGACCGGCTTTGCGGGCTCCCATTGTGCGCTTTCTGATGGGCCGCCCCTTGTTTTGCCAGATACTGTCTGGCCGGGAAAAGCGCTGGTATTCACACGCGCAACAACGATCAAACTGAGAATGGCAACCGATAAAAAGCGGGACAAGAATACCTGCCTTGCCTGATCAGTGTAAATCAGTGGTGAGATTTTTTACTCCGTCCACCTTCTAAAGATCAGCGATCCATTCGTGCCGCCAAAGCCAAATGAATTGGAGAGCGCCACATTCAACGGAGCTTTGCGCGCCACGTTCGGCACATAATCCAGATCGCATTCAGGGTCAGGCACATTCAGGTTGATGGTTGGCGGAAGGACCTGATCACGCAGGGCCAGGATGGTGATTCCGGCCTCCAGTCCACCGGCGCCGCCCAGCAAATGCCCCGTCATGGACTTTGTAGAACTCACGGCAATTTTTGTGTCCGCGCCAAAAGTCCGCTTGATCGCTTTGGTTTCCAGCACGTCGCCAATTGGGGTGGAAGTTCCATTGGCATTTACATAATCAATGTCGGCGGGAGTAAGCTTTGCGTCTTTAATGGCGTTGGTCATAACGCGCCATCCGCCTTCGCCGTCTTCCGCGGGTTGGGTTATGTGGTAAGCATCGGCGCTCATGCCATAGCCGATGATCTCTGAGATGATCTGTGCGCCGCGGCGTTGCGCAAATTCCAGGTCTTCCAGCACCAGGATGCCGGCGCCTTCGCCGATCACAAAGCCATCGCGTTCAGAGTCCCAGGGACGGCTGGCTTTTGCCGGTTCGTCATTGCGGGTGGAGAGTGCGCGCATGGCGCCAAAGCCGCCCACGCCCATGGGCGTGATGGCCGCCTCGGAGCCGCCGGCAATCATCACGTCAGCATCACAGCGCTGAATGATTTTATACGCGTCGCCAATGGCGTGGGCGCTCGTGGTGCAGGCCGTGGCCGTGGCTTCATTGGGTCCCTTGGCGCCGTAGCGGATGCT
>DATBCN010000343.1:0-9055 GCA_036270475.1 Candidatus Angelobacter sp.
CGGCAGCATGCCGAAAATCCAAAATGCCGTGAACGAGGCGGACAACGTTCTGGCGGCGATTTATCTGGTCCCCGTCCCCGGACGCGCCGTGCGGACGGAAGGCGCTACCGGCGTGAACACTATCTCCATGCCTGACGCAACGGCCACGCTGCTTCAATCGATCCTGCAGGCGAAGCGAGAGAAGACAGCGGTGGCCAGCTTTGGCTCGCCTTATTTTTTGGCGGACTTCCCGCAGATTGAAAATTACATCTGCGCGTACTCGAATGCATTTACTTCTGAAATTGCGGCGGTGAAAGCGCTGTTTGGTGAGATTCCGTTCCGCGGACGCCTCCCCGTGACCATCCCGGGAATAGCACAACGCGGAACCGGCATGGACCAACCGGCGCAAGCTGCCCGAAAGTAGCCGCCAGGAGAAGTGGAAGGCCGTAACTTCCTAATCAGATTCCTGCAAGGTCTTCACATGCGCTTCCAGCGCTCGGGAGTATTCGCGCTCTGCCTGCAACTCTGATTGGAGCTTTTTTACCAGCCCTTCCAGACGCATGATTTCAATCTTGAGTTTGCCTGTGTCGGTAAGATTGACTGACTTTCCGTTTGTATGTGCCGTCGGCGCACCCGCCGGAGCCGCAGTCGGCATAACAGGCGCTGAGTTTGCTACCGCCATAGGAACGGGCTGCGGAGCGGGGACTGCAACTGTCGCCGTTACTGGCAAAGGCATTGCCGAAGTTGAAACAGGGACCGGAGCAGGCGCTGCCGCCGCAACGGCGCGTTGCTGCGCCGGAATTGGCGCGGGTGCAACCGGACGGGGCGGTATTGAAGCCGCTCCGGCTGAAAAAATACTGCTGAGCGCCACTGCCGCATTCGCCGCCGCGGCGGGCGTGGGCGCAGGTGTGCCGTTCGGCTTGAGCAGATGTTTTACCCGAGCAATCAGGTCTTGCGGCTGAAAGGGTTTGCGCAACAGCTCATCGGCCTTTACCGCGAATGCCCTCTCCGCCACGGCGCGGTTCACCACGCCCGACATCAAAATCACCGGCGTCTTTGCCAGCGCGGGATGCGACTTGATGTGCTGGCACACGTCGTAGCCGTCCTTGTCCGGCATGATCACGTCCGTGATTACAACGTCCGGGTGGGCTTCTTCAATCTCCTTCAGCGCGGTGGCGGCATCATGGCAGGCCACCACGTTGATGTTCTCCCGCCGGAAGGCGATCTTGATCACCTCGCGCATGGTCGCACTGTCGTCAATAAAGTAGACAGTGGGCGTCGTGCTCATCGAAAACCTCCATCGCCGTTGTCCTGCGCGGCTTCGTCCAGTTCGCGCAGCGCTTCCAGCATCAGCTCAGTGGCGGAACGAAGCACGGTCCGCGTGGACGCGCTTTCTCCCGGCAGAAATTTGTACGATCCTGTTTCCACGCCGTTGCAGTACTTCACAATGTGGACCACCGCGTCATCGCCAATGCGGTCACCGCTCTCTGCGTGCGTGATATTGCCGTTCTCGAAAAAAATAATTCCATCGATGTCGCCGGAATTCACCGAGAGCGAGCCGGTCTGCCGCGAATGCACCAGCATCTGCACCACGCCGGGCAGGTCCAGGTGCGACAAGCTGCCGCTCAACCCCTCGTCCGACGATCCCAGCATCTGCACCGGATGAAAACCTTCAGAATTGCTGCGCAGGAAAGTCTTGATCTGCGCCGCGATCAACTCCGGGCCCAGCCGCTTGTCCACGTAATCAGCGCAACCGGAACGGAAAGCCTCCATCAATGCCTGGTCGCCGCCATCGCCCAGCGCAATCACCGGAATGTGCGCGGTCTTGGGATCAGCATGGATGATGGGCGGCAAATCGTGCGCGCTAATTTCGCGCAGATTGGTGGAACATAGAATCGCGGAAGGCGTGTCATACTCCAGCATGGTCAGCGCGTAGCCGGATTGCGTGGTATGCACCACCTCAAAGCCTTCCAGCTTCAGCGCTTCAGTAATGCGACGCGCTAGAAAAACATTGGCATCGATCAATAAAATCTTGGCGGGTGTGGAGACGGTCGGGTTCATTCGGCTGCCTCCGCGCAGATCAATTTTTCCAGCGCGACAATCGGAACTCGCTCGTCGCCCATGGCCAGCAGGCCGCTTACATAATTCGGCTCTGTACCCAGCAGCGGAGTCCGCGCGGCGCTGGCGAGCTCACATTCGCCGGTGACAGGCACCGCCGTCAACTCCTGGCGCGGCCCGAGATTGCAGTTCGCGATCAAATAAAACTTTCTTGGCGGCGCGGCCGGCCCAACCAGCACCTGGGCCACATCGCACACTGGAACAATTTTTCCCCGCCGCACCAGCACGCCCGTCAATAACGGCGTCCGATGCGGAAATGTCTGCACGCTGTCCGGACGCGCCAGCTCCGTAACGATCTCCGCAGGCAGGGCAAAGCGCTTCTCACCCAGAGGAAAGAGCACGTACGATTTGTCTCCTTCGGCGATCACACGGTCACCACGCCTCGCACACGTTCCAGTCCGGCCCGCAGAACTTCCAGCTCCGCCCGGTTGAGAAAAGCATTGTGATTCACCACCGGGACCACGCTTCCATTCACCACGGCCAGGCCGCGATACCACCCACGCTCTTCATGAGTAAAAGCCCGCGGCAGAGCGTGCAGCGAAGAAATTTCCAGGATGCGGTCCGTGGAATCCACCAGTACTCCGGTCGGCACATTTCTCAACACCATTACGCGTGACCCATGCGACTCCGGCAACTGAAAGTGCTGCGCCGCATCCACCACAAAGTACGTTGTGCCGTTCCGCTCCAGCGTGTACTTCAGCTTGGCGATCTGACTTGAAATTCCGCCCAGCGTAAACGCATGCAGGTCTTCCATACCGCGAATTTCCTTCACCACGCCTGCCGCAATGGCCAGCTTGTACCCGCCCACGGCAAAAACGATTACATCTTCCCGAGCCGCTTGCGGCGGCTGCGGACGCAATGGCTTCAGGGGCTTCAAACGGCGCCCACTTTCGCCGCGCCAAAAATATAGAGCACGCGCTTCTCAATCCCGTGATAGATGTTTTCTATCGGCAGCACCTGGTCCACCGCGCCAGTCTTGATGGCCTCCTGCGGCATGCCAAAAATCACCGCCGTCGATTCATCCTGGGCGATCACATGTCCGCCCACCGAGCGGACCGTCTGTACGCCTTTGGTCCCGTCATTGCCCATGCCGGTCAGGATCACGCCAATGGTCATGGGGCCGGCATATTCTGCAGTGCTTTCAAACGTGAGATCGGCGCACGGACGATACCCGCCGACGCGCGGCCCATCGTCAAGAGAAATTCGGCCGGTGGGTGAAACGCGCAGATGATGCGATCCCGGACAAACATAAAGCTGTCCCGGAACAATAATCTCTCCAGCTTCAGCTTCCTTCACTTTGATCTGCGCGGCTTCCGCCAGTTGCGCGCTGAATTGCGAAGTGAAGTTGCCCGGCATATGCTGGACAAGAATTACCGCGCCAGGAAAATCCTTGGGGAAATAAGGGATGAACTTCATCAGCGTGGCCGGGCCGCCCGTGGACGAAGCCAGCACCACGATTGGAAACTTCCCTGCCCCCTTGGCCGCGGCATTTACCGCCGCCCGCACTTCCTGCAAGCCGTTGTCGCCATTATTTTTTGCCGCCGGCTCAACCCGCGGCGATGACGACGCTACCTCATGCTGCAGCTTGGAGCGCGTGGCCGTGCGCACCACGCGGACCTTGGCCGCCATCTTGAGCTTGCGGCACAACTCTTCTTTCACCGAACTCATGTCCAGATCGATGCCGCCGCTCGGCTTGGCCACAAAATCGATTGCGCCAAGTTCCAGCGCCTTCAGCGTCACTTCCGCGCCTTCCTTTGACTCTGAGCTCACAATCAGGATTGGCCGGGGATTGCTGGACATGATGACCTCTGTGGCCTGAAGACCGTCCATGTGCGGCATGTTGATATCCATGCTGATCACGTCCGGCTTGAGCACCTCGGTCTGCGTGACCGCGTCGCGTCCATCGCGCGCCTCACCGCAAACTTCCAGTTGCGGATCAGAGGCGATGATGCTTTGCAGCACCTTGCGCATGAACGCCGAGTCGTCCACCACCAGCACTCGAGTTTTGTTGCCTGACGCCATCTTTAAACTCTGTCGCTCCGCTCCAAAACCGCTGCAGAGCCTCCAACTTCTTAAAGCTCTTTACTCTCCTGCAACCGCCGCGTGCTCCATCTGCATGCCCGCGGGCGATCCAATCAATTTTCCGACTGCGGCAATAAACTGGTCTTCCTGTACCGGCTTGGTCAGAAACGCCTCAGCGCCTTCCTTAATGGCACGATCACGGTGCTTTGCGCCCGCGCGCGATGTAACCACCATCACCGGAATATTGCGCGTCTGCGGGTCCTGCCGCAGGTGCGACAACAGTTCGTAACCGTTCGTCCGCGGCATCTCAAGATCGGTCACTACTAGGTCGCAATGCGTCTGGGTAACGATCTCCAGCGCTTCCAGTCCATCTGCCGCCAGCCGCACGCGATAGCCGGCTTTTTCCAGCATGCGGCCAACGAACTTGCGCACGCTGATGGAGTCATCCACCAGGACCACGAGTTTTTCTTCCGGCACAAAATCAATGGCCGCCTGCGGAATCGCGCCGTGTGCTACCGCCGCCGCTCCCGGAGCAAAGATGCGGGCTGCGTTCGCGCTGGTCATCAGCGGACGGTGCTCAATGGCTTCGCCGGCCACCAGGCGGTTTACGTCAATCAGCAGGATCAGGCTGCCATCCGGCGCAATGGTGGCGCCGGGAAACATTTTGAGGTTGCGCAGGAATTCGCCCAGGCTCTTGATGACGATTTCGTCCTTGCGGACCACATCTTCCACCACCACGCCAACCTGACGCCCCGCAACATTCACAATCACCATGCGGTAATAGCCGTTGATGGGCTGGATGGGTTCAAGTCCCAGCGCGCTATCCAGGCGCACAATTTCCGTTACTACGTCGCGCACCTTGGTCAGCAGCTTGCCGCCGACCTCTTCCACCTCCGTGGTGCGCAGCCGCCTGATCTCTTCCACAAATGCCAGCGGCAGGGCAAACATGGTGCTGCCGCAGCGGACAAACAACGCCTGCGAAATAATAAGCGTGAGCGGGACCTTGAGGGTAAAGCGGGTGCCGAAAGCTTTTTGCGTCTCAACTTCAATCTCGCCATTCAGCAGTGCAAGGTTTGATTTAACTACATCAAGGCCAACGCCTCGGCCAGCCAGTTCGGTCTTGCGCGGGGCCGTAGAGAACCCAGGCTGGAAGAGCAGATCAAGCAGTTCCCTTTCGCTGAGTTCAGCGGCGCTTTCCGCCGACAGCATTCCGTGATCGACGGCGGTCTTGCGCACTTTTTCGTAGTCGATGCCACGCCCGTCGTCTTCTACCTCAATGTATATATGGTTGCCGCGATGGTAGGCCCTTACAGCTACGTTGCCGGAATCACTCTTGCCCAGCGCGTATCTTTCTTCGTCGCGTTCCAGCCCATGGGCCACAGCATTGCGCACCAGGTGAATCAGCGGATCGGAAATCTGCTGGATAATGTTGTTGTCCAGTTCTGTCTCCGCGCCAGCAAGTGTAAGTTCAACTTTCTTGTTCACGGCTTTCGCGGCGTCGCGCACCGTACGCGAGAGGCGCGTGTAGAGATTGCCGATGGGCACCATGCGCGCCTGCGTGATCTCATCCTGCAAGCGGTGCGCCAGCTTGGTGAACTCGTCAATATCGCCGTCCACGCGGCGGACAAATCCATCCAGTTGCGTAAGCACTTCCGTGATGTCGGCGGAAATTTCCGTCAGCGACCGCGAGAGGATATTGAAATCATCATAGCGGTCCATTTCCAGTTCGCTGAACTCAGCCAGTGAATGGTCGAACGTGTGTGAGTAGTTGGAGTAGCCGCTACGCAGCGGGAAATTATCAGAAGGCCGCGGCGTGGGTGCGGAGTGTATCCGGCTGAATTCATGTTTCTCCTGGAATTCGGCCACCTTGTCCTGCATGCGGCCCTTGGAGAAGTTCAGCACATCGGCAAGGCGTTCGAGTTCGGCTACGCGGCCCAGCATGCGCGTGCGATTAATCACCAGCTCGCCGACCGCGTTCATCATGCGGTCAAGGCGTTCCAGCGCAATGCGCACGGTCTTGGACTGCGGCATGGACGCAGGTTCTTTGCGGAGAAAATCTTCGTCCGCGAATTTCTCAATGCCTTCCGGCTTCTTGATCTCCGCAGCCGCGGCTAAAGCAGGCGCGGCAACCGGCGCAACAGGCTCCTGCACCTTGATCGCAACAGGTGCTGCGGCAAGTTCTGGTTCATCCGAAAGATGAATTTCCTGCAGGTAGCTGGCAGGCGCAATGGCCATGGGCTCAGCGGCAATGGGCTGGGTAACTGAAGGTTGCGCCGCAGCAGGAGCAATAGTCTCTTTCGCTTGTGCAACTGAAGGGGCCGCAACTTCCTTTTCCGGCTCTTTTTCCGCCGGCGCCAGGCGCGAGATGCGCGCAAACAATCCCTGGATCGTCGACTGCATGGCGGCATCGTCTGTCCATTGGTGATAGAGAAATTTCTTGAGCGTATCCACCGCATCCAGGCAGATGTCGATGATCTCGGCGCTGGGGCGCAGCTCGCCTTCGCGCAGACGCCCAATCAGGTCTTCCGCGCGGTGCGCCACGTGCGCTATCCGGTGCAGGCCAACTTGCGCCGCTGAACCCTTCACTGTGTGCATGGCCCGCAACAAACGATGGATCTGCTCAGAGCTGGGATTTGTCTCCAGCGAGAGCAAGCAATGAGTAACTACCTGCAGATGCTCTTCCGCTTCCGGAATAAAAAATTCCAGCACCTCGGCGGGAACGTCAGTATCTTCCGGCATCGGCTCAGGAGGCAGAGGCGCAGGCGCCACTTTCGTGACCGGAGCAGGGGCCGCAACTGCGCTGGCCACTGGCGCATTCGATGCAGCAGGCGCTTCCTCCAAGGCCGTCTGCGTGCGCGCTTCCTGCTGTGGGGGCTGTGATGCGGCGGCAACTGCTGTCTGGAAGGCAAACGGATAACGCTGCTTAAAGATGCCTATGTCTTCGTCCGCTTCGACTGCGTTCATGCTGATCATGATGAGGTCGGACTCAAGCAGCGCCACAGCTTCAGAAATAAACTCCACCAGCGGACCAGCGGCGTCCGCGGCGATGCTGGCGTTCATTGCGTACTGGAAGATATGCGCCAGCTTGCCGGAAATTTCTGAAAAAAGCGGAAATCCATAGGAAGCCGAGGTGCCAGCGAGCGTGTGCGCGGCAATATGCAGCCGCTCCACGTCTTCCATGCGCGGGTATGCGTCCTGCAGGATGCCGGAGTATTCCCGCAAAAACTGCAGGCGCTCAGACGCTTCCTGTAGGAAGACCTCCACGAATTCCGCCCCTTGGCCGTTCACACTTTCTCCTGCGCCGCCGCCCGCGCCAGGTTGGCCGGCTTCTGGTAAATCCGCGCATCGCGATGGATGTGCGTGTCAAACTTTACGTCCGCCCGGTTGATGGATTCAGCATGTCCCAAAAACAGATAGCCGCCGGGCTCCAGATATTCATAAAAACGCTGGACCAACTGCGCCTGACGCTCTTCAGAAAAATAAATCAACACGTTCATGCAGAAGATGCAATCGAACTTGCCCATGTAAACAACCTGGGCAAGGTTCATGGGCGCAAACGTGACCAGATTGCGAATGCGCGGGCGGACCAGATAATGCTCGCCTACGCGGGAAAAATATTGTTCGCGCTGCCGCGGAGAAACGGGTTCCATGTCGCGCGGCTCATAAACGCCATGCTCGGCGTGGTCCAGCGCCTGCCGGCTCACGTCCGTGGCCAGGATGTGGATGTTCCACGCGTCGGCAAACTCAATGGTGTCCGCCACGGTCATGGCGATGCTGTATGACTCTTCGCCGGTGGAACAGCCGGCGCTCCATACGCGCAGCGAACGCGGGCTTTCCCAGAATTTTTTCATGTGCAGGTCAGGCAGGACTTTTTTCTCCAGCGCCTCAAAGATCGCCGGATAACGAAAGAAAGAAGTCTCCTGCGTGAGCAACCGTTGCAGCAGAGAGTCATATTCCACGTTGGAATTCTTGATCAGGCGCAGCAGATCGGTGCCATGGGTCAGCTTTCTGGATTCAACATGCTCAAGCACGCGGGTGGAGAAAAAGCGCTCACGGGAATTATCAAAAAGGATCCCCGAGCGGGTCTCTATCAGGCCGCGAATCTCGCTCAGCTCATGCTCGCTGACTGTCACCACTCCCCCTGCCATGTCTCTCCTCTAGTTGCTCATCACCGTTGCATAAGTCACTAGCGTCGTGCCATCGCCGCGGTCGCACTCACCAGCTCCGGCCGGGACTCGCCGGGCAGTGCGTTGGTGTTGGCATTTCCGCCGGCGGAAACGCGGAACTGTGAAAGCGCTTCATTGAGCTGTTCTGACATGTGTACCAGTTGCTCCACCGTGCGCGAGGTCTGCCGCGCGCCCTGCGAAGTCTGGCGGGTAATGTTGGAGATGATCTGCATGGCGTTGGCCACGCCTTCCGTGCCGCGCACCTGCTGCTTGGAAGCCAGGGAGATTTCCTGCACCAGTTCGGCTGACTGCCGCACCACGCTGGAAATTGCGTCCAGCGCGCGGCCGGCCTGGTCAGCCAGCTTGGCGCCGATCTCCACTTCCTTGGTGCCTTCTTCCATCACGATTACGGCGTCATTGGTCTCCGCCTGGATGGCCTTGATCAGCGCGGCAATGTCTTTCGTGGCAGCGCGTGAGTGTTCAGCCAGCTTGCGGACTTCATCGGCAACCACGGCAAATCCGCGGCCTGCTTCACCGGCGCGCGCCGCTTCAATGGCGGCGTTCAGCGCCAGCAGGTTGGTCTGTTCGGTAATGTCATTGATGACGTTGACGATCTCGGAAATTTCCAGCGACCGATCACCCAGCGCTTTAATGCGCTTGGCGGTTGCCTGCACGGAAGAACGGATGCGCTGCATGCCTTCCAGCGTGTCACGCACGGAGCGATTGCCCTGTTCGGCGGCGTCCAGCGCGCGGCGTGCCGCTTCCGCGCT
>DATBCN010000344.1:0-23246 GCA_036270475.1 Candidatus Angelobacter sp.
GGCTCTTACGGCGTCTATCATTCGGCGTTTGACAATTTCAACTGGTTCAAAAAATTTGCCGATCCCACATTCGTCTATGAGCAGGAGATGGCGCGCGTCTTTGGTGTGGAAGCCCTGCACATGGCCGCCGCCGACGTATTGCCGTATGACTATGAACTCTATGGCAAGGAAATTGGCGCTTACATTGACAGCTCTCGTGACAAAGCCACGCGCATGCTTGGCGCCAACGCGCCAGATTTCAGCAAGGCATCTGACGCAGCCAGGCGTTTCATGAATGCCGGCGCAAAAATTCTTGCCTTACAGAAAAATCCGCCGCAGGATCCCGCCAGGCTCAACCAGGCGCTCATTGCCGCTGAGCGTGCGTTGCTTTCTACGCAGGGATTGCCGAATCGCCCATGGTTCCGCCACGTGATTTATGCGCCGGGACAATACACCGGATACGCCGCCGTGGTAATCCCCGGCGTGAATGAATCCATCGACGCAAAGGACGCGCAGCTTACAACCGCGCAACTGCAAGTGTTAACCGATGCCCTGAACCGCGCTGCTGCTGTGCTGGAAGCTTATATGTGATTGAGCATTTTGCTTGTCTTCAATTTCATTCTGTGGCCAAGGCCGTCTGCGAGCGTGCTACTTCGAAATGTGCGGTAGCCAGTCCCATTTGCCGGCGCTTCCCTGAGTCAGAGTCACAGTCTGCGTCTTTCCATCATTGAGGCGTGCTATCGCCTGCGGCCGGTCTTTGTCGTCCCAGTGCATATTCTCAAAGTTTGCAACCACATCTTTTCCGTCGGATGAGAGAAAACCGTTGTATCCCTCCCACATCAGTGTGCCGTTGCGCCGGTAAAGCTTGATTGTTTCCCCATCCTGACCGTCCGGCTGTTCGTAAGCCAGGTAGTACTGTGCGTTCTTAGAGAACAACACTTTTTGCCCGCCCGGCAAGAGGGCCCCGGTCACGTCATCTACCAGCGCTCCCGTAAAGAGCGCCTCATCTTGTTTCAGAAGCATGTGCAATTTCAAATCAGCGTTATAGCCGCAATAAGTCCAGCGGAGACCGTCGAGAGGTTCATTGTAAGGTGGCTTGTCTTTCAGGATGCGCTTCCCCCTGGCCCAGCCGACTTCGATAACATGAGCTCCCAGCCGTTTCGCGCGGTGCGGCGCTTGCTTAAGTCTTGCGGCTTCCTCAGCGCTCCTGGGTCGCACAAAGTCGTCGTCTGTGGCTCCCCGGCGGGTGGATGGCACTGAGCATTGCAAAATCTGTTGGCAGTTGGCCAGCTTTGTTACCCCGACAACCAGGGATAAGAGAACCAATATATAGCGAGCTTTCGTCATGGCTTGTTAAGTATTCGTCAACATGCACGCCGGAGTCCACGTTACTTTTGGATCAGGACTAAGTTGACAGTGCTTTCTCCAGCTCCGCTGGCTCAGCGATTGGCGGCTGGCAGGTAAAGCCGCTGCACACCACCGCCACGGTGTGGCCTTTTTTTACCGCCGGCAAATTAGGAATGGTCTCCGCCAGCGCCGGCGGCAGCATCTCCGCCGTGATCTTTCCTTCAGGCAGATGCAACACCGCCTGGTTCAACGCCAGCCGCTTGAGCGCCGTTGCTTCCAGTTGCGCGCCGCGTTCTCCGCCGCCGATGATGACCACCTGCGTGTGCGGCTGCAGATACATGCTCAGCGCAATTCCGTAAGTTGACGCAAACAGCCCATAGTGCGCGGCAATTCCGGCAAAAGCTTTGAGCGTGCCTTCCGCCAGATCACGGTGCCTGGTGTTGTTTGTATAGGCATACAGCCGCAACAACGCAATCGCGGCCGCGGGATTGCCGGCCGGCGTGGGTGAATCCTGTAGTGGTTTGCGCCGTGCCGCCAGCGCGCCCAGAATGAATCCGTCGCCCACGTCAGGCCCGCTCGCCATATCAAAAAAACCGCCTTCGCGTGGATCATAAAATCGCGCCGTCATCGCGTCGGCAATCTTCTCCGCAAAATGGAAATACTTAAGATCAGCGCTGGCTTCGTATGCGTCCAGGCACGCGATGACGGTAAAAGCGTAATCATCCAGCACGCCGGGAACGCGGGGTTTGCTGGCTTGCGGATCAGAATATGAAATCACATGCTGCAATCCTCGTTGCGAATCCCATCCCGCGGAAAGCACGCGGTCCAGCGACCGCAGCGCGAACGCCCGCACGTCATCAAGCTTAAGCACTCGTGCGGCTTTCAAATAAGCAGACACGCATAACGCGTTCCAGCCTACATACACCGTCTTGTCCACGAATGGAGTTGTGCGCTGCAGCCGCGCGGCCAGCATCTTCTTTTTGGCCGAATCAAGAATCGCCTGCACTTCCTGCGGCGTCTTCTTCACCCGCCCGGCAACTTCTTCCACGCTGGCGCGCAAATACAGCACGTTTTTGGCTGGGTTATGGTGCATCTCGCCCACCTCGCCAATGTCATAGTGCAGCATGGCCGCCTGTAGTTCATCGCTGCCGAGCACGGCTTCAGCTTCGTCCAGCGTCCAGGTAAAGTAGTCGCCATCGTCTTCCAGTGTTACATCGGCGTCCTGTGAGGCATAAAAACCGCCGCGTTCGCGATCGGTAAGCACTTCATCCATCCAGCGCACAATATCTTTTGCCACAAAGGCAAAAAACGCATTGCCAGTGAGCTGATATCCGTGGACATAATTCTTGAGCAGCTCGGAATTGTCATACGACATTTTTTCAAAATGCGGGACGATCCAGTGTTCGTCCACGGAGTAGCGATGGAACCCGCCGGCAAGCTGGTCATAAACGCCGCCACGTGCCATTTTTTCCAGTGACGTGGTAATCACGTTCAGCAATTGCGCATCGCCGGTCTCTGCGCATCGCTGCATCAGCAGGTCCATGGCGCTGGGGTGAGGGAACTTGGGTGACGAGCCAAAACCGCCGTGCTCCGGATCGAACAGCTTCACCGCTGCTTCCGCCATTGCGTCAATGATCTCACCCTTGAGCGGACCTGATTTGCCGGCGAAGCCTTCTGCCTGGCTTATCGCGCCCATCACGCTCTCCGCTGATTCCAGCACGTCTCCGTGCTTCTCGCGGAAGGCCTGGGCCAGCGTCAGCAGCACCCGCCTAAAGCTGGGTCGCCCCTGATAATCCTGCGGCGGAAAATATGTTCCTGCATAAAACGGTTTTCCTTCCGGCGTAAGAAACGCCGTAAGCGGCCAGCCGCCCTGTCCGCTAATGGCCTGCACCGCCGTCTGGTAACGGCTGTCCACATCCGGGCGCTCGTCGCGGTCAACTTTTATGGCGATGAAATGTTCATTAATAATGGCGGCAATTTCCGGGCTCTCGTAAGATTCGCGGTCCATCACATGGCACCAGTGGCACCACACCGCGCCAATGTCCAGCAGGATGGGCTTGTTCTCGCGCTGGGCGATTGCAAACGCCTCCGGCCCCCACTCATGCCAGTGGATCGGCTGATGCATGGCGGAACGCAGGTAAGAAGATGAAGCTTGGGCAAGTGAGTTGAGGGCGACTTCGGACATCTGTTTAGTGTACTGCCTATCCAGTTTGCGGAAAAACACGCTTTGGAGACGGTTCACGCTCTGTTCGAGAAGTCCCTGATCGAGATCACATGGGATAGCATTTCAAAGTTTATGCCCAGGGCAATGTCGATTCGTTACTGGGGTGGAGGAGGCATTCCAGCCAGGCAATGGCGCGTGCTGCACACGAATCTTCTGGAATGCAGCAACGCTGGAGCCGCTGTAGACTATCGTGCATGCCTGCCGCCAAAAGTCCGGCCAAAACATTTTCCGCGGTACTGGAACGCATGGATGACCGCTTGCGCTGGGTGATTGCCCGCATACCGTTTGACGCCGCCAAAATCTGGGGCAAGCGCGGGCAGATTAGGATACAGGGCGACATCAACGGTTTCGCCTTCAGCGGCACGCTCTTTCCCACCGGCAACGGCGGACACTTTCTGCTGGTCAACAAAAAAATGCAAAAAGGAGGCAAGACCGCGGCGGGACTGAGCGCGAAATTCCGTCTGCAGCCGGACACCGCGCCCCGGCAGGTTGTTCCGCCCAAAGAGTTGCTGCGGGAGCTGGGACAATCCAAGCGGCTGCTTAAGTTTTATGAATCCATGAACCACTCCACCAGGAATTGGACCGCCAAATGGGCTTCCGACGCCAAAAGTTCCGCGGCACGCACGCGGCGCGCACAACAAATTGCCCTGCATTTCATGGAGACCATGGAAGCCGAACGGGAGTTGCCGCCGATGATCGCGATAGCTCTACGGCAAAACCCACGGGCACGCGAGCGATGGGAGCAACTCTCGCCCTCACGCCGCCGCGGCTACTTGCTGGCGGTTTTCTATTACCGCACGCCGGAGTCACGCGCCCGGCGCCTGGCCAAGTGCATGAAAGAGCTGCTGGGGAAAAAAGATTCTGGAGAAGACGCTGAGGTTTGACGGCACGGGCAGCTTAAGCCTGGGACTCAATGTTCTGAGCAGTTGAGAAAGGCCCACGCCCAGGCCCGAGTACGTGCGATGACGACGATTTTTCCTCCGCTTCCTCCGTTCCTCCGCGTTTTTCAAGGTTTTGGTTTTGATTTTGGGTTTCAATATTGGCATTTTTGGGCAATTCCGGCGATTTTGGCAATCTCCTGGCAATCTCCTCTTGGTGTAAGGTTTCCTTGAGGAGCAAGCCATGCCATCCGTTGGTCCGTTTCTTCAAGCCGCAATTCAGGAAGCCCGCCAGGGAGTTGCGGAAGGCGGCATTCCCATTGGTTCAGTCATAGTACACGGCGATACCATCATTGGCCGCGGCCATAACCGCCGGGTCCAGAAAGGCAGCGCCATCCTGCACGGCGAAATGGACGCGCTGGAAAATGCCGGACGCCAATCCGCCGCTGTCTATCGCGAATGCGTTCTTTATACCACGCTGTCGCCATGTTCCATGTGTTCGGGGGCCATCCTGCTTTACGGGATTCGCCGTGTCATCATCGGCGAGAACCGCACCTTTATGGGAGAAGAAGAGCTTCTTCGCACGCGCGGCGTTTCCCTTGAAGTGGTGCAGAGCGACGAATGCATTCAACTCATGGAAGAGTTTATCCGCGCGCACCCACAGGTATGGAATGAGGATATTGGAGTGTAGACGCTTACCGGGCCGCATTGCTCAGAGCGTGGCTTCTAAAAAAGCACCAATATTTTCTCCTCCATCAGCGTTCCTCTGCACTGATATACGCTGATCTGGGGCAAATGTTCTTTTACTGTGGTTCCAGAGTTGCTGTATCCTTCTCGGGGTGGAGTAGGCATTTATGCCTGCGGTAACCTAGCATCCATTGCCGGCTTTAGCCGCCGAGGTAAGCCTGTCTGGGTACATTAACTTGGGAAGCGCTCTAGTATTTCCAGCTTCCATCCGCTCCTGCGGGCGCGTTCACGGTAATGTGGTTCGCCATCACGCGCAGCAGATCGGCCTGGTTCAACGGCGTCCATCCATGGCCTTTCATGGGACGGCCATATTCAAATGATCCGCCATAAGCAGGGTTGCGGGTGCGGTTGAGAAAGTCTTCCAGTTTATAGACCGACAGGTTCAGATAGAAATTGTCCATGTCGCCGCAATAGATGTGCAGCTTGCCCGCGAGCTGCGGGCCAATCTTGGCCCAGTTCTGCTCCATGTAATAGCGCAGATCGTAACCATGGTCGCGCATGTAGAGCGCAACCGATGAGTCAATCTTGCCACTAGCTTTGTCCCACAGCGGCTTGGGATAGCCGTCCGCGCCCACGGGGCCGTATACAGCTTCCCAGGCTTCAAGCTGCTGCCCGGAGCGTCCGTGCGAGCCCAGCACGTCTTCCAACTGGCTCATTTGCCGCATGGTCACGTCCACCTGTCCCTCGCTTGTCCGGGACATGGGGCGCTCCGGAATGGGAGGGTCATAATTCGGCGCGAGAAACGCGCTGTTATCGTTATAGATATCAATCAACTGGTAACGGCTGAAATCAACTGGGTCAGGATAAAAAGTCCACGTTCCGCCAAAGAATTCTGGGTGAAAGACCTGCAAGGCCAGTGACTCCCATCCGCCGGTGGGCCCGCCGGACAAAACGCGGGCATAGGGCTGGCGGATGATGCGGAAATGCTCTTCAACATACGGAATTAGTTCAGTCATAATCGCGTCGCCGTACGGGCCGTTATTGGCGGAATTCACTGCGTATGAATCGTCAAAATAGACCGTGGGATGCTGGAATGTTACGGCGATCATGCGCGGGAAGTTGGCCCCCGTCCAGCGCTTGTACAATTCCGGCCCGGAGATTCGGCCCTCGCGCACCGGCAGGTCCGCCGGAGATTGTTCAGTGGAGAAGCCCAGCGGCGCGCGCAGACTGAAATGCCCCTGGTCATAAAGCACCGGATAGTGCGCGTTGGGATGCGTCTCATACCCTTCCGGCAAAAGCACGGTAGCGCCAAGATAGATGGGCTGTCCCCAGAACTGCGTCAGCAGCTTGCTCTGAATTCTTATGTGCTTTACATACTGGGTATCGCCCGGCGGCAGCGGCGTGCCGATCTTTTTGTCCAGGCTCAACCGGATCTCATATCCAGTGAGCGGATCAAGGTGAAAATGCCCGATTTCACTGTATAGGTTCCCCGGAGATTTGTTGAACTGCTGGCCTTCCCACTGGTCCATGTGCGCCCAGATGGTATTGCCGTCAGACCGTTGGAAGCGCGTATAGACATTCAGCAATGCCTGGACGTAATAATCGCCCGCGGGGAGTTCGCGCACTGACTTGAAAGGATAGCCAAGCGTGAGTGGGTCCAGAGTGGCGGCCTGCCCCGGCTGCAACCCCTGCACGTCAATGGCGATCAATTCGGTCTTGGAACGCCAGTTGCCCACCTGCAACCGCGGCTCAGGATCATTGGCGCGGGCGATAATCACGTAAACCCGTCCGGTTAGCGGCTGTGGCTGCGTGGCCGGGAGCGTGATCTTGAAGGTAATGCTGGAAGCGGCGGCGGGGAGAGAAAGGACTAGGCTGAGAACAAGGGCGATAATCGAGGACTTGGTCCAACGTTGGGCAGGATTCATGTTTTCTCCGGAACTAGAAGAGTATAGGGGAGAAAGAACGGTCCGGCACGGGGATTTCCCGATTCAGGCCGCAGGATTCGTACGGATTTCAGGTTCAGTTTCCGAGTATCCGCGCACGGGTAACGCCCCGCATGACGCCATGCTTCCAGCAATTCTGGAAGGCTTGCGGCTTCCGACTATAATATAGAGAGCAGGCCGAGGTGCCTTATTCGCAAAATATTCCATTTTGAATCTCCACGGGAAAGATACACCAGCGATGCCGCGATCGTCTGGTGCTTTGACCATCGCTTTGATCTGGTGCTGCACAAACTCATGAAGCGGATCGGCGTGGAATATTTTGACCCTATCCTGGTGGCGGGGGGCGCCAAGTGTCTGGCTGGAGATGACCTGGAATCTGACCGCCAGTTCGTGCTGGAACAGGTCCGCACGTCCATGCGCCTGCACAGCACGACCACGGTGATTCTGATGCTCCACTCCGATTGCGGAGCGTACGGCGGTCTGGCCGCGTTTGAAAATGATCCTGCGCAGGAAGCGGAAAATCACCGGGCTGATCTGCATCGCGCGCTGGATTTTCTGCAGGCGGAGATTCCGGAACTCACGGTACGGGGGTTCTTTGTGGACTTTGAAGGAGTATGGGAAGCTGCTTCCACCATGGACAGCGCCCTGACGGCGTGACTGACTTAGGAAACCCGTCTTAGATTTAGGAAACCATATTGGGGAAACAATGTTTCACGGTGTACAAGGCGACTATCGGTGGCTGGAAACCTCAGCTCATGAGATTTATGACGTGCTGCAGGTTTGTCCGGCGGTGGCCGCGAACCGGAACATCGTCATCACCTCGTTTGACGCCGATCCGCTCCATCCGACATCAGAAGAAATGCAGCGGGGATGGCGGCTTTCCGGGCGGTCTTTGCATATTCCCGTGGGTGACAACGTTTCCGCCATACCGTTTGAGATCTTTGCCGAATGGTACATCTTCTCCGGCCTGGCCGAGGAGAGAGAGCATAAATCTTTTGTGAAGCATGACTGGTTCACCCTGGGGCCGGCCCAGGCGCTTTATACCCGCAATGGCAGCGCCTTTGACCTGCGGCGCATGCAACGCTGGTTCTGGCAGGAGATTGAAACGGCCCGGCCCGAATCCTATCTGGGGCGCGGCAACCGATTGAAATTTGTCACCAGAAATGGCGATCAATTCAACAGAGTGTTGCGCGGCTTGAGTTCGCTGGCCAAGGCCCGGGCCAAGAGCGCACAGACTCCGGCCTGATCCCCAGTCCGTTTGCCCCAGAATTCCTTCCTGAATCCTCAAACGATATACTTGCCATCATCCATGGCAAATATTCTCTATGGTGTCAACGGTGAAGGTTCTGGCCACTCCACGCGCGCCAAAGAAGTGATTACCCACCTGCAGAAACAGAGACACAACATATACATAGTGTCGTTTGACCGGGGGTTGCGCAATCTGAGTGAGAGCTTCCCGGTAAAAGAGGTCTTTGGGTTTCGGATCACCTATGTAAACAATCGCGTGCGCTATAAGCGTACGCTGGCCAGCAACCTGATGAAAGCGCCGCGCGCGGCCCGCAGCCTGAAAGAACTTTCCCATCTGGTGGATGAAAACAACATTGACCTGGTGATTACGGATTTCGAGCCGCTCACCAGCCACGTTGGGCATCACAAGCGGCTGCCGGTGATCGCCATCGACAACCAGCACGCCATCACCAATACGCGCGTCTCCCTGCCACGCGGCTTTCGGCGCGATGCCGCCGCGGTGAAGCTGGTGACGCGGATGATGACGCCGAAAGCGGACGCATACATTGTGCTCTCGTTTTTTCCCGCGCCCGTTACCAAGCGCAACACGTTTCTCTTTTCTCCCATCGTCCGGCAGGAAGTGCTTTCCGCCATGCCACGCACCGGCGACCAGGTGCTGGTCTACGTGACATCGCCGGCAAAAGAGCTGGCTGCGCTGCTTAGGCAGGTGCGCTGTAAGTTTGTCGCTTATGGTTTCGGCGCGGAAGGGCAGGACGGCAATATCCTGTTCAAGAAACCAAGCATGGACGGCTTTCTGCGCGACCTGACCTCGGCAAAAGCCGTGATCGCGAATGCCGGATTTTCCCTGGTGAGTGAAGCGTTGCATCTGGGCAAGCCCTACCTGGCCATGCCGGTTAAGAACCAATTTGAGCAAACTTTCAACGCTTATTACCTGGACAAACTGGGCTATGGCGCATGGTGGAAAGAGCTAAGCAAGGAAAAAATCGAATCGTTTCTGTTCAACCTGCCTGCGTACGCCGAGAAGCTGAGCGGGTATCCGCGCAACGGCAACGGCGCACTCTTTGCAAAGCTGGACGAACTGATTGGCATTTTCACGGCAAAGGCCCGCAATGCCCGAGGATAGCCATCAACTTTCCGGCCCGGAAGAAGCGCCCAAGCCCACAGCGCTGTTTGAAACAGCCATCATTGCCAGCATGGCAGCGGCGGTGCTCGCGCTTTTTCTTTTCGGATGGTTGGGCAGCGAAGTCTTGCAGGGTGACACGCAGCATTTTGATTCGGCCATACGCGGCTGGGTGCATCACTATGCTTCCCCCGGCATGACGCATGCCATGACCGCGATCTCGCTTCTTGGCTATAACGTTCTCATAGTTGAATTGCTGATTGCGTTTGCCGTGTTTGCCAAACTGCGGTGGCGGCGCGCAGCCGTCTGGCTGGGCGTTGCCATGGCAGGCTCGCTGTTGCTCGACTTGACGCTCAAATACCTTTACCATCGCGCCCGGCCCACTGCTTATTTCGGCACAGCGCCGCATTCCTATAGCTTTCCCAGCGGCCACGCGCTCTGTTCGTTTTGTTTTTACGGAGTCATGGCCGGACTCTTGAGCGCACGCATCAAGTCACTGCCGTTGCGAATATTGACCTGGCTGGCTGCGGCAGCACTTGTGATCGCGATTGGACTTTCGCGCATTTATCTGGGCGTCCACTATCCCAGCGATGTTCTTGCTGGATACCTTGCGGCAACGGTCTGGGTGGGAACGGTGATTGTGCTGGACCATGTGCGGAAGGTGCGGAAAGGAGCACGGCAAAAAATCCGCTCCTAGCGCCCGGTCACGTGAAAATTCCCCTCCGGACGTTCAGCGGCCAGGCGGACCAATCGCCGGGATTCACGCGGCGGACATGAAGCCTCATATTCCAGAAATTGCTGTATCACCTTGCCTGCGTCACGGTATCCCTGAACGATAATCGGGCTGACGATTTCGCTGTCAAAATCCAACGCCGCTGCGGGCAGAGGCTTTTCCGGCGCGACATTGAAAAACTTCACAAAACGGTAACGTTGCTTTCCGATTTCCAGTTCCAGTTGCTCCGGCCTGACTCCCATCTCAGCGGCATAGATCGAGCACAGGCGGTTGATGTTGGCGAGCAAGGCAATATCCGACTTGAAGTTTTTTGAAACCAGAATGTCCACGGCATGCACCCCGACGTCCAGAAAAGTCTTGATCTTGCCAGTCTGGTCTTCGCCTTCCAGCGGTGCGATCAACACCAGGAACAAAACGTCGGCCCCCAGTCGCAATGCGGGCAACACCGGCTGGTTGGTCATGATGCCGCCATCAGTCCATAAACGGCCCTCCATGGTCACGGCTTCATAGGCGAATGTATATGAGGAAGACGCAACAGCGGCCAGCACCAAATCGTGCGGTTGTTCCACTTCCCGGCGCACAAATTCTTCATTCACGCCCGGATCGTTCAGCAGAACTTCAACGGGAGCGTTGGAGAAAAAACGCGCTGCCCCACGCTGAATGTCAGTGGCGGTCATGATCACGCGGATTGCCGAGCTGCGCAGAGTCGCCTCCGGAATGCGGCTGCGCAGAAACTTAATGCGGTCAAAGTTGGGGAACAGCCCGGTGCGCAACGGCATGCGCAGAAAGCGATGGCTGAGTTTGCTCAACGGGTCCTGCAGCAGACGGTACAAACCCAGCAGGACGATCACCGCAACAAGCATGGGCACGTGGATCTTCAGCTCGGAACTATCCACCATCGGCAGGTGGATATAAGTGAATCCAAGGAAAAGGACCAGAAATCCCCAAACCAACAGATTGGCCCCAATGGAAACCCAGGTCTTGCGCCAGTCCGGCTCCCAGGCGCGGCCGCGCACGAATTTCATCATCACGTAGCCAACGTATGAGAGCTTGTCGGAAAACATGAGAATGGAAACTCCGGCGACCCCCAGCGCCAGCCATGTGAACTTGGGATGATGCGCGTGCAAAAAGATGCCGTGTTGCTGCATCCATAGCCAGATAAAATTGCCGATGCCAGCCGAGGCCGCCACCAGTCCGGCAAGCAAAAAGATGTAACGCGACCAATCGATGCCCAGCGTTGCCGGTGTAAGTTCCATCCATGCATCAACCAGAGGCTCGGCCCTGCCAATCAACCCCTCAGAGTGCGCGGCATACGATGCGGCGTTGATGCTGCCAACCGAGGTGGCTGCGATGATGTGGGTTG
This sequence comes from Candidatus Angelobacter sp., assembly GCA_036270475.1. Classification (GTDB taxonomy): domain Bacteria; phylum Acidobacteriota; class Terriglobia; order Terriglobales; family Acidobacteriaceae; genus Angelobacter. Next base: position 11,523 of record DATBCN010000344.1, read on the forward strand.
GGATCTGCGCGTCCTGGAATGCCATGAGCACGCCGGCTTCATAAGAGCCTCGGGCCCCACCGCCGGAAAGCACCACGCCCACTCGCGAAGTAAAGACTGGCGGACGGCTGGAGGCGGCGGTCCGTGCGCGAAATTCCTGGCGCAGAGTGTCCAACTCCGCCAGGGCCGCGGTGCTGCGTGCTTTGTTGGCGCCAGGAACCATGAGCAGGCAAAGCATAACCCAGCTCTGGGCCGAAATCCTAACTACAACAGTGCTGCTGCCGTTCAGGAAAAATGCTGTGTTCACTCGCGCATGCTTCCTGGGGGACAGTTAGGCCCGTAAGCGCAAAATCCATCATTAGATCGGCGACATACAGGTCATGATCTTTCTTCACGTGCAAAAAAGCCCGCCGGATGGAATCCGGCGGGCGAGGGCAAAACTTGCCGAGGAGGTTTAGAACCTGAAGGTGAGTCCCAGGTGAATGATGCGATTGCCCAAAGCATTGCCCACAACGTCATTGGTAACGCTAGGATCGGCAAACCCGACGCCCGGCGCCTGCAGGCTTTTGGGAATGCCCGCATTTTCAATGGTGGGATCGATGCTCTGGAAGTTGGGATGGTTGAACACGTTGGTGAGCGTGGCGTTGAATTCCAGGTTGGCCCGCTCATTCAACTTGATGTTTTTGAACAGGGCAACATTGGCGATGTTCGAGACCGCATCCTGGGAAAGGTTGCGGCGCGCGCCAAACGGCGTGCCAAAAATGCCCTGCGCGGTTGCAGCATTAACGATGTAACGGACTTGGTCTTTGGTGACAGCCGTTACGGTTGAGGTTGCGCCATTCAGGTCATTCAGGCTGATCAGCGTGGTTGGCGAAACGGAGCCAACGCCGGCATCACCAGCGTAGATGCCCACTCGGTCAGCAGGAGCGCTCAGGTTGCCCACAAACGGACGGGCCAAGTCGACTCCCACGTTTGCCGCCAGCCAGGCTAGATCGTAATTATTGCTGGCGGAGGAAAGCGCGGCCTCGGCTCCCGCCTGCAGTGGAGTGTAGCGTTGACCAGACGCCCACAGATAGTTGCCGGATACCGCCCATCCGCCGAGCACATGTCCAAACAAACCATGCTGGCTCTTGAAGAAAGGCAACTGTTCGGTGGCGGCAACCGAGAACTGATGCGGGAAGTCCAGACCGGAATATGAGTATTCCCCGCGCCCCGTATTGAAGGGGTTCTGGGCAAATGCAAGCGTGGTGCCGCCTACACCGGTGCTGAAGATCTCACTTACGTTGTCGAGCGTGCGGCTGTAGGTATAAGCAGCCCGTATGCCGAGTTGTTTGAACAAATTGGTGGCGCGGAATTCCGTTTGAACGCCGTGGTAGTTGGAATAGCCGCCGTTATTGCGTTCCAGCACGATGCCTTTTGAGCAATCCACCCTTCCCAGTGCAGGATTCTTGGCCTGTCCAGGGCCAAGCAGGATCTGCGAGCTGGCGCAGCCAGTGAGACCGGCGGGAGCGGTGTTATTTCCGGTAACAATGGGATTGCCATTCACGGTCTGGAAGAGGTTGTAAGCATGGTTGCCAACATAACGGACTTCCGCAACCGAGTTCTTGGTGATCTCGCGTTCAAAACCAAAATTCCAACTGTTGACCTTGTCCGGGCCAAAGTTATTGGAGATTGTGGTTTCAACGTTGCTGCGCGGATCAAATGCCAGCCGCTGCAACTGGGGCGAAAGTTCCGCCCTTACGTCTGGTCCAAACGGATGCGCGGGCAGGATCATGCTGGGCGTGATCTGTGAACCGGTAAAGGTGTTCAGGAAAACCACCGGTGCGGAGTTAGCGATGTTGAGATAGATGTTGTAGAACGGCGGATCATACAAAAGGCGATAGCCGCCGCGGAACACGGTTTTGCCATGCCCGGTCAGGAAGCCGCCCCACTGTGGAGTATAGGCAAACCCAAGGCTGGGGCCAAAGCTGGTTTTGGTGGCGTCAAGTTTGGGAGCAATACGATCGGCCAAGGGAATGTCCTGACGCCACAATGCGGTGGCGGGATTGCTCTCGCGCTGTGTGGTCAGGTCATTGAACAAGTTCGCTGGCTGGCCATAATAGGTCCAGGTAAGCCCGGCATTGATGGTGAGGTTCTGGCCGATCTTCCAATCGTCGCCAGCATAAAGAAAGGTATCATGCTCGCGGAAATCCAGCGTCGGAGTTCCGGCGGCAATGCGAACCCGGTTCGGTGTATTGGCGGCGAATGCCTCCCAGTCATTGAAGCGGAATGCGCCGTTTAGGTTGGGCAGGAACGTGGTTGGCGACCGCTGATAGGTGTAATTTACGCCCGCCTTGAAGGTGTGCTTGCCCATTACCCAGTTAAGATTGTCCTGTCCCTGCCAGGTGTTCACGATGCGGCCTTCAGGAAACGCTCCGTTCAATCCAAAAGAAAGCAGGCTGGGATCACTGAACGTGGCGCGGCTGATTGCGTTACTCAGACCGCTGTCCGTGGGGACGGTGCCCAGCGTATTGGTGGCAAATGTAACGTTCAGCCGGTTAAAGCCAACGCGGACTTCATTCACCAGGCGCGAGGTGAAATTATGGGTGTCGCCAATCAGGACGGCCTGGCTCAGTGCCGGCACACTGACCGGATAACCGGCGGCGGCGTCACCGAAATCAAGGTTGAAATTGTTGCCGCGATTAAAAATGAAGCGGCCAACAATGGTATCGCCACCCAACTGCAGGTCCATGCGCGATACAAAATTGAAGTTGTGCGTATGCGTGGGCAGGCTCCGCTCCACGCCGCCTTCTTCAACACCAGGGCAAGCCGGGTTGTTGTTCAAGAACGTGCCAAACGGAGTTGGATTGCCGCTGGAAATCGCATACGGCCCAAACGATTTCAGGGCAAGCAGGCTCTGGCTTCCAGGGAAACAGGCCGAGAGGGTCGCAATGCCGGCAAGGGTCGGCGCGTTGCCCGCGCTGGTATAGAGCGTGTTTTGCGAAATGATCTGCTGGTCAAAACCGCCAAAAAGAAACAGCCGGTTCTTGACGACCGGACCGCCGATGGTGAAGCCGCCAAACTCATCATTGGCCCGGGGAATTGATTTCAGGGCAACTCCGTTTGCGTCCGTGGCGAACCGCTTCTGGAAGTTCGTCATCGAATTCAGCACGGTGTTGTTCTCATGTTCATAAACGCTGCCGTGCCATGAGTTGGACCCTGATTTAGTAATGATGTTCACCACCGAGCCGGCATTGCGGCCATATTCGGGGCCAAACTGATTGGTGACCAGAACATACTGCTGAACAAATTCGGTGTCCGCCACAAAGAGGCCGGGGCCGCCGATGCTGTTGTCGTTATTGTTCTGTCCGTCAATCTGCTGGTCATTGTTGCGTCCGCGCAGTCCGTTCACGGTAAAGCCGGCGCCGCCGTTGGTGTTGGAAAACCCGTTGTCGCGGACGGAAGATACGCCGGGAACAAACAAGGCCAGATTGTCCAGTCCCTGGTTCTCGGTAACGCCGGCAAAAGTGGTGAGCTGCGTGCCGGCAAAAGTGTTGGTGATCTGGGATTGAGTGGTTTCAATCAGCGGCGCCGCGGCGGAAACCTCCACCGAGGTGCTGATTTCACCCACCGTCAACGCAATCGCGCCCAGTCCGCTGTCACGTCCAGCGGAGACCACGATGTTTGATTGCACGGCCGTCTTAAAGCCGGTCGCGCCAATTTCCAGTTTGTATTCTCCAACCGGAATCAGGTTGAAGTGGAATGAACCGGAATTGTCGCTGGTTGTGTTGAGAGCCACTCCTGTGGCGGTATGTGTGGCTTTTACTGCGGCGCCGGAAACCACTGCTCCCTGGGGATCAGTAACGGTGCCGGAGATGGAGCCTTTCACGACCTGGGCCACTGATGGGACCGACCACAGCAACGCCATCGTCACGAGTGCGAATAAAAGTCGTTTGACTTGATGGTGCATTTTCATCTGCTTCTCCTAATGAATGCTGCGCAGGGGCATTCGTAAAACAAATGCGCAGCTTGTACCTGAGAAATGCAATTGCCATTCCATCAACATGCTTTTCAGCGGCTAAAAATGGCCTTGTGACGAACCGCGAAAAGAAAGTGATGAGCCGTACCGGAAAAGTGCCAGGGAGAGCAATGATGAAGAATGTGTGTAGATTGGGTCCGCGCCGAAGGCCGCCGGTGCATTGCTAATACTTTCATTTTTGGAACATCGCATCACCATTCCTACACATTATGGAAACCGCGGCGCACGCTACGCGCGCAAATGCAGTCTTTTATTAGTGCGCGAAATACTTTGCTGCTCGCACGCGTTGAAATATTCGCAGAAAAAAAATTGTGACGATTTAGTTTTCTATTCGTCTAACTAGGGAAACGACTTGCGTACCCAGGGTGTAGTGTATGAGCACAGTAGAGAATGTAGTTACAAGCGGAAGGCTACCCATCAAGGAAAGCGGCCGGACAGTCTTTGTCCAACTTGATGATGTGGAATATTTTGAAGCATCAGGAAACTATGTGCGTGTGCATGCGGGAGAGGCCAACTATCGCGTGCGCGAGAAACTCAGCACATTCGCGGCGCGGCTGCCGGAGCGCGACTTTGTGCGCATTCACCGTTCCGTCATCGTTAACCGGAACCGCATACACGAACTGCGAAGATCGTTCAGCGGAAAGTATCTGGTGACTCTGGTCTCCGGCAAACAGGTTACGTTGAGCCGCAGCCACCGGCAACAGTTGTCGACCTTGAAAGAGCCGTACTAAAGGAACAATACTAAAGATCGCGGGACTTAAAGATCGCCGGCTATTTTTGTCCCGATAGCTTCGAGAAACGTTGTGTCTCTTTATAAGTGTCATCTCGTTTAGACAACCAGAAGAGATGGCCCGCAAAGAAAGCATCGCCCACTCTGCCGCCGCAAAAGCGCGCGGCAGATCTTTTTTGCTCGCCAAAGCGTTTTCATCAAAGCCGTTTTTCATCAAAACCGGTTTTTCATCAATGATCGCCTGATCCAGCCGTGAGCTTCCCCATCGAGCAGCAACGGTCCAGCAGGCAACTCAAACAGTGCCGCTGGAATCCGACGCACCTAATAGAGGTGATTGAATGAAATTGAAGTTTTTATTTGCAATGGTGATTGCTTTAACGCTCTCTCTGGGCGCGTTTGCCCAGCAAGATGACGGGATCAAACAGGACGCCAAGGACGCAGCCCACTCCACCGGCCAGGCAGTCAAGAAAACCGGCCACAAAATCAAAAAAGGGACCAAGAAGGTTGTCCACAAGGCGGCCAAGGGCACACGCAAGGGCGCTGAAAAAGTAGAGGACAAGACCCAGACGCCTCCGTAGCCAAGTCTGCTCTGACCGGAGGCAGCAGGAAAACAGCCGAAAATAAAGAATAAAACAGCGTTATTCGGTTGACGGTGGGCGGTTATCGGACTTAATATCCGCTTAGCCGCTTCGTCCGTGGACCCCAATGCATAAACTTGCAAAAAGCACCGCCCGGAAACCCGTTTCCGGCGAAGTCGTGATTCCGGACAAGCTCTATTTCCGTATCGGCGAGGTCAGCCGTCTTTGCGGCCTGCCCAGCTACGTACTCCGCTTCTGGGAGACGGAATTTACTCAGCTCAAACCCAACAAAAGCGGCACCGGCCAGCGCATGTACCGCAAGATTGACGTGGAGAATGTGCTGCGGGTAAAGAAACTTCTCTACGATCAAGGGTTTACCATTGCCGGGGCGCGGCAGCAGTTAAAGGCGGAAACCAAGCGCAAACAGACCCCGCTGCCCTTTGCAGTCCCTGCCACCGGACGGGGTGAGTTGAAGCAGGTCCGCCAGGGTCTACGGGAAATACTGGGGATATTGAATTCCCGCCATTAAAGCCGCCGGAAATCGCAAAAAATAGCCCCGCCACCGTTCCATCATCAGGACGAAAGTGGCTTGCGAGGGATGACTTAAGATTTTCCTGCTCCTCCAGAAAGCTGAACTGCATCCAAAAAAGTGGCTATAATAAGTAACTAGCTCACCTTTGCAGGCGTTCTTTCGTCTCTATAAGGAATAAAGGTCGGTCTGATGCCCAAAAAGATCCAAGTTCTTGTCCTGACCAGCTCCATGTTGATCATCGCATTTGTCCTGATTGGCAGCCTGGGCGTACACGCTTCCGGCGCCAGCAGCAGCGGTGACGTAACCCTGAAACATATTGGCGTATACAGTGAAGTGCTCTATCGCGTCCGGGCTGAATACGTGGAAGAGCCGAACATGAGCGCGGTGACCAATGGCGCGCTGCACGGTCTTCTGGAATCGCTGGACGCGGACTCCAGCTATCTGACGCCCGCCGAATATAAAGTATTCAAGCAGAAAAAGGGCGAAGGCCAGGCCAGCATTGGCGCTACGGTTTCCAAGAGATTTGGCTACGCCGCCGTTGTCTCGGTAATTCCCGGTGGACCAGCTGACAAAGCCGGCATCAATGCCGGCGACATTATTGAAACCGTCGAGGGCTTGAGCACACATGATCTTTCGCTGGCGGCGGTGAAGAACCATCTGGTGGGCGATCCTGGCTCACGCCTGGAATTGACCATCATCCGCACCCGCAAGATCGAACCGCAGAAGATGACGGTCGTCCGCGACCTAGTCGCTCTTCCCGCTGTTCAGGAAACCATGGCAGCGGACAATACGGGCGTGATCAAGGCCGCGGTGCTCACCAAGGGCAAAGCCGCGGAGATCGCGGAGAAGATCAAGTCGCTGCAGAAGAAAGGCGCCAAGAGACTGGTGCTGGACCTGCGTTATGACTCTGAAGGCGATGAGGAAGAGGGCGTAGCCGTTGCCAATCTCTTCCTGGGCAAAGGCACCCTCGGAACTCTGCAAGGCCAGAAATACGAGAAAGTCATCTACACTGCGGATCCGCAGAAAAAAATCACTGACCTGCCGCTGGCTGTCCTGGTCAATCACGGCACGGCGGGCGCGGCAGAGTTAATAGCTTCAGCAATTCTGGACAACAAACGCGGTGATGTACTGGGTGACAAGACGTTTGGTGAAGGCTCAGTGCAAAAGTTGATTGAGGTGCCGGATGGATCGGCCTTGATTCTTTCCGTCGCCAAATATTACACGTCCAATGGCAAGGTCATACAGGATACCGGCATCACGCCGAACATCCTGGTGGCATCGAATGACGACGTGGTTGCCATTTCCGACGATGATGACAGCAATCCCAACGACGAACCGCAGAAGGTACAGCCCAAGGAAGATGAGCAGCTTCGCCGCGCTATAGAGGTCCTGAAAGCGAAGTCGCAAAAAGCCAGCTAAGCTTTAAAGCTCTTCCCCAAAGCGCGCCGGCAACGGCGCGCTTTTCATTTTTGGCGCGAATCCACTTGCAATTACCAAATCTCGTGCCCCATGTCATGCCTGCTGGCGCGGCAAACCATGCTATTCTGACCTTGATTTGACCTCCTCCCCATGAATTCCCTTGCTGAGCTTCCGGCGCCCAAAGTAGCTGGGAAACCGCTGGTAGGGCGGGTTGTGTTCGCGATGCTCGCGCTGACCTCGGCTTTTCTGGGCGTTATGGCCGGGCTGTTGATGGTTTATTCCACTGACCTTCCCCAGATCAGCGATCTGGAGCGCTACCGGCCCAGCACGATCACGGAACTCTATGATAATCATGGCAAGCAGATTGGTTCGTTTGCCCTGCAACGCCGCGTGCTGGCCACGTATGACGATTTTCCCAAGGTGCTGCGCGCCGCCATCCTTTCCACGGAAGACAAGACATTTGAGACGCACTGGGGCATCAATTTCTGGCGCGTGCTGGGCGCAACCTATCGCGACGTAACTTCAAACGCGCGAGCGCAGGGCGCTTCCACGCTGACCATGCAGCTCTCGCGCAACCTTTTTCTTTCACCCGAACGGCATTTCAGCCGCAAGATGCAGGAAGCAATCCTCTCACTGCAGATTGAGCGGCGCTTCACCAAACAGCAGATCTTTACCATGTACTGCAACCAGATCTTTCTGGGCCATGGCGTTTATGGTTTTGAGGCCGGCGCGCAGTACTACTTTAACAAGCCGGCAAAAGAGCTGAAGCTGGAAGAAGCCGCGCTTCTGGCGGGGCTGCCCAAAGCCCCGGTATCATACTCTCCAATCAACTTTCCTGACCGCGCCCTGAAGCGCCGCAACCTGGTCATCAACAATATGCTGGAAGACGGCAAGATCACCGCGGAAGAAGCTGGCCGCGCCAAGACAACGGCGCTGCACTTGAATGTCCTGCCGGACCGCTCGCCTGCGCCAAACTTTGTGGAAGAAGTACGCCGCTATCTGGAAAAAAAATACGGCACCGACCAGGTACACGAGGGCGGACTGCGGGTTTACACATCACTTGATCTGGACCTGCAAAAAAACGCCACCCAGGCGGTGCTGGACGGCCTGGCCGCATACGAGCGCCGCCATGGATGGAAAGGCGCGCCGAAAAATGTAATCAAAAATGGAGAGACTCTCAGCAGGTATCAGGACACTGACTGGCAAAAGCCCGCCGTGGCTGGCGACTATGTGCATGCCCTGGTGGTGGATGTTGGACTGCAATTTTGCAAGATCAAACTGGGACGCTACAGCGCCAACCTGGGACCGGCGGAGATTGCCTGGACAGGCCGCAAACAGCCCAAAAACATGCTGACACCGGGAGATGTTGTTTACGTAAAGATACTTGCGTTGAATAACGATGGCTCCGCGCGGGTCTCACTGGAACAGGATTCCGGCGCGCAGGGAGCGCTGCTGGCCGTGGACAATGCCACGGGCGACATCAAGGCCATGGTCGGAGGGCGCGACTATGACCAATCCAAGTTCAACCGCGCCACGCAGGCGCAGCGGCAGGCAGGATCGTCATTCAAGCCATTTGTTTTTACCGCCGCCATTGACCAGGGCGCTGAACCGGATGACCTGATACTGGACGCGCCCACAACCTTCAACAGCGGAGGCAACGCCTACAGCCCGCGCAATTTTGACCGCAAATTTGAGGGCAATATCACCCTGCGCCACGCGCTGGCTGAGTCGCGCAACGTTCCCGCGGTAAAGCTGGCGCAAAAAGTGGGCATGGCAACCGTGGCTGACTACGCCCGGCGCTTCGGCATCACATCGCCGGTCCCGCCGTTTTTGCCGGTGGCGCTGGGCGCGGCTGATCTTACGCTTTATGAACAGACTTCTGCTTACACGGTTTTTCCCAATGACGGCCTGCGTATTGAGCCGCGCTATATCCGCAAGGTAACGGACTATGAAGGCCACGTGCTGGAACAGGATTTTCCTGACGCCAAAGACGTGATCAGCCAGCGCACGGCGCGCACGATGGTCTCACTGATGGAAGAAGTGGTAAAGCACGGCACCGGAGCCATTGCGCGGAAACTGAATCATCCGGTGGCGGGCAAGACTGGCACGACAAACGACTACACGGACGCATGGTTTATTGGCTTCACGCCCAGCGTGACTTGCGGCGTGTGGGTGGGTTTTGACGAAAAGAAAAATCTGGGAGAGAACGAAACCGGCGGCCACGCGGCGCTGCCCATATGGGTTGACTTCATGCGGGCCGTGATTGCCGATCCCGCGCGCAAGGACGAGGCTTTTCTTTCCGCAGGCAACGGAAAAAAGCGGACGACGGCCATCAAGCGCGCCGCCGTGACCCCGCTGCGCCACCCGGATGACGCGGAGGACCACTGAGGTGCTGCGCAAACTCGTCAAATTTTTCTTTCTCGGCCTGGTGCTGTTGCTGGTGTTTCTTGCTTCAGCGCTGCTGGCCATGCGGTTTGCCATCCAGGGACGCGAGGCGCGGGTCCCCCGCCTTGCTGGACTCACGCCCGCGGAAGCCGAACGCATTGCCAACGCTGACGGACTGGTGCTTTCCATAGAAAGCCGTTTCTATAGCGCATCTATTCCAAACGGACGGATTGTTTCACAAGCGCCCGCGCCGGACTCAACCGTGCGCCGGGGCTGGAAGATCCGCGTGGCGGAAAGCCTTGGTCCGCAACGCGCTGCCGTGCCCACGCTGATTGGCCAGAGCCAGCACGCTGCTGGGATTAACATCAGCCGCCGCAGCCTGGAAATTGGAACGGTTGGCTCCATCCATTTTGCCGGCGTTGCGCCGGAAACGGTGGTTGCGCAGAATCCGCCGCCGGAAGCTACCGAGGTGACGTCGCCCAAGGTGGGGCTGATTTTTTCCGCGGCCGACAATGGACAGCGCTATGTGATGCCCAGCTTTGTGGGAAGGTCCCTGGCCGAAGGCATGACGACGGTTGAAAAAGGCGGTTTCACGCTGGGTAAAATTCATACCGTGAACAGCAGCGGATCGGGCGATTCAGAGGGCGGCGCCGGTTTAATTCTGCGGCAATATCCTTCCGCGGGACAGCGCGTGACGGCGGGCGCGACGATTAGCTTTGATGTGCGCAAGTAAGGGACGCGACCGCAAAGGACGCGAAGAGCGCAAAAAAGGACTTAAACATAGAGGGCGAAGAGGAACACACTGAGAGGGATATGCAGGAGATGCTCCTCGTGCGAACTCCCTGAGGCTGCAACGTGTCAATGCCATCCCCGAGATGCTTCGACTTGCTCGCAAATCGCTTCATTCTTCTCGAGCGACGCTCAGCATGACAACTCTTGTTGTTCCTTCGTGTCCTTTGTCGTCAGGGGCCTTCGGCCCGCGCAAGCGCTTGAAAATCGGTTTTTCGACCTTGTGGTTAATTCTTCTCGAGGACAGCCGCAAAGAAACCATCGCAGGGATGAATGCCGGGAATCGTCCGCAGAAAGCCACCGCTGACCAGTTGATCGATGTTCTTCCACACCAACTCTCCGGCTTGCAGCAGACGTAGCAGCTCAGCTTTCATTGGAATGATTTTGAAATTGGATGGGTCTTGTGAAGAGCCTTGTAACGCCGCCGCGATCACCTGCTCATTCTCTTCCGGCTCCAACGAGCAGGTTGAATAGACGAGCCTTCCACCGGGGGACACATAGCCCATCGCGGCCCGGAGAATGGCAATCTGGCGCAATTGCAGATCGTGGAGGTCTTCCAGCTTGAGTTTCCATTTGATTTCTGGATTGCGCGCGAGTGTTCCGGTGCCAGAGCAGGGAACGTCGGCCAGGACGCGGTCGAAGTCGGGGCCATAGGGCAGGGAGAGCGCGTCTGCGGCGACAACTTCTACATTTTGTTGCGGAGCCAGGCGGCGCAGCAGTGTGGCGCGATGCGGATGCAGCTCAGTGGCGACGATCTGTGCTTCAGGCAGGCGGGTAGCCATGGCTGCAGTCTTGCCGCCTGGCGCGGCGCAGCAATCGAGTATGCGGCGGCCTTGGCCAACCAGCGCGGCAACCAGTTGAGAGCCTTCATCCTGGATGGCGATCTTTCCGGCTGGCAATAGCGCTGTTGCGGTCAGTTCTCCACCCGTGACTACGCGCGCGCTTTTTATGAGCGCGCCGGGTACAAACTGAATGCCCTGCTGGGCAAGCTGCTCTTCGTCTTCCCTGCTGCCCAGCCGCAATGTAGTGGGTGGAACACGCTGGTCATATTCGCAGATGAGCCTTGCGTTGGCGCCGCCAAATTCGTTTGCCCATCGAGCTGCAAGCCACTTTGGATGGGCCAGTGCGGAAGAAAAATAATAAATCCCGGTCAAGCTGGAGGCATGGGGATCGTAGGCGGCAGACTTGACCTTGCGCATCACGGCATTTACCAGTCCGGCGGCCGAGAGTTTTTTGGCATGCTTAACCAGTTCCACGGTCTCATTCACCGAGGCGTGCGCAGGAATCTTGCCGA